>CAZVCJ010000043.1:0-26155 GCA_964625745.1 uncultured Anaerolineae bacterium
GCCCATTATCGAGGAGTTCATGCAGCGATCTTTCGACGCGGGGGTGGACGGCATCATCCTCTGGCAATACATTCACCAGGGCTACTGTGGGGAGTTGGACTACGATCAGAATGACCCCATCTGGAAGGTGCTTCAGTCTTTCTCGATTGAACAGTGAACGTCTTTCAGGAAGCCAAGGGTCAAGGGAGGATCAGTGAGGGGAGCCAGGTATCAGCTTTGTTCCCCTCTTCCATTTGCCTGAGGAGTGGCCAGGCAGGGAGGGGAGCCTCTAACCAGGCCCTGTCTTTACCAGGCTTTCATCACTTCTTCATCAGGTCTTTACAAGAGTCTGCTATAATAAAGCCGTGGGAAGGAGAGAGCAATGTCTGACAAGTCACTGATCGAGATACGCGATATCACAAAGATTTACCGCATGGGTGGTAATATTGAAGTTCATGCTCTGCGGGGGGTGTCATTGCAGGTGGACACAGGCGAGCTGCTGTCCATCATGGGGCCATCTGGTTCCGGCAAATCCACCATGATGAACGTGCTGGGCTGCCTGGATCAGCCGACGTCAGGAGAGTATTACCTGGATGGCGTGGACGTGAAGCGGCTGAACGACAACACCCTGGCTGAGATCCGCAATCGCAAGATCGGGTTTGTGTTCCAGACCTTCAACCTGCTGCCTCGCACGACGGCTCTCCAAAACGTGGAATTGCCGCTGGTCTATCGGGGCATCAGCGGGCGAGAGCGCCGGCGGCGGGTCACGGAGGCGCTGGCAATGGTGGGGTTGGAGGACCGGATTCACCACCGCCCCAATGAGCTTTCTGGCGGCGAGCAGCAGCGAGTGGCCATCGCCCGCGCACTGGCTACCCAGCCGGACATCATCCTGGCCGACGAGCCGACAGGCAACCTGGACTCCCGTTCCGGGGCCGAGATCGTGGCCATCTTTCAGCGATTGAATCGCGAGATGGGCATTACGGTAGCTTTTGTGACCCACGACCCCGACATCGCGGCGCACACGCGGCGCATCGTGCGATTGCTCGATGGCAAGATCGTGGCCGATGAGCCGGTGGAGAATCCCCTGGACGCGGAGGCAACGCTGGCGGCGGTGTTGGCAGAGAGAAATGCGGAATGAGAAATGAGAAGTGAGAAGTTAGAAATGAGAAATTAGGAGGAGGAAATTAATGAAGAAGACTTGGATCTTGGTAGCAGTAGCATTACTCGTTGTGGCCGTAGGGGGTGGCGCCTTTTGGGCGGGGATGTCCTACGGCAAGTCTCAGGCCAGTCAGGATGTCACAGGTCTCATGCAGGAGCGGATGAGAGCCAGGGACGGTCAGTTCCCTGGCCAAGGCATAATCACCCAGGGAACGCCGGGAGGCGCTGCGCAATTCGGCGGTGGCATCAGTGGCACCATTGAGACCATTGAGGGCGATTCCCTGGTCATCAACACCGATGGGGGAACCGTCCGGGTGCAGACCGCCGACACCACGCTGATCGAAAAGAACATGTCCGTAGGCGTGGGGGATCTGGAGGTCGGCGAGATGGTGGTCGTATCGGGTCCTCAAAACGAGGATGGCAGCGTCACCGCCCGTTCCATCATGTCTGTACGGGCGTTTCGACTTGATCAGTCACAAGGAGGAGAGTAATAAGATGCAACGACTAAAGCGTGTGTTAAAGTGGTGGCCTGCCCTTCTGATCGTGGTTCTCGTTGCCGCAGGGGTGGTATTCGTACCAAAGTGGCGCTCAACCAGCGCCAGCGAGACTTCTGACTTGACCCAGGTGTTCACGGCGCAGCGGGGGAACCTGGTGGCGGCTATCTCTCCCACCGGGGAGGTCTACGCCCCTCGCCGGGTGGACCTGAGCTTTGACGTCAACAAAATCGAGCTGATCGAGTTGAACGTCACACCAGGACAGAAGGTGAAGGCCGGGGACGTGCTGGCCCGCATTGACCCCACCGCCCTGGAGCGAGCGGTGATCCAGGCCGAGGCCGATGTCACCGTGGCCCAGGACAACCTGGATAAGGCCCAGAACCCTTACACCGCGCTTGATCTGACCCAGGCCAAAGTGGCAGTGGCCCAGGCAGAGGTAGCCCTGGCCGAGGCCAAGGATAACCTGGAGAAGGCGCAGGATCCTTACACTGAGCTTGATCTGACCCAGGACAAGCTGGCCGTGGCCCAGGCCGAATTAGCCCTGGCCGAGGCCAAGGATAACCTGGAGAAGGCACAGAACCCTTACACTGAGCTTGATCTGACCCAGGCCGAACTGGCGGTGGCCCAGGCCGAGGCAGACCTGGAGGACGCCAAGGACAGCCAGGAAACTCTGCTCAACCCCGACCTTGAGGTAGCCCAGATCGCTGTCCGCGATGCGACTGCAAACCTGGAAAGTGCCAAAAGCCAATTGGTCGTGGTCCAAAATAACCCGGACAACGCGGCTAAACTTCGGACCCTCGAGGCTGAAGCAGATTGGTATCGGAACAACTACTGGGAGGCCCAGCAAAAGTTTGAGAACGGAAAGATCGACCAGCAAAAGCTTGACCAGGAGTACAGTAACATGTTGGCTGCCGAGGAGAGACTGACCTCCGCTCGCGCCCAGGCTGAATCATCCCTCGCCAGTGCTCAGAACAGGGTCACCCAGGCTGAGGAGACGTTGCAGGACGCCCAGAAGAACCTGGCCGAACTCCAAGGCGGCCCCACCGCTTTGGAGCTAACCAGGGCCGAGACTAAAGTGACCCAGGCCGAGTACACCCTGGCCAAAGCTCAGGAGAACCTGGCCGAGATCGAAGCTGGCCCCGATCCTTCGGAGGTGACCCGGGCTGAGACCCAGGTGGCCCAGGCGGAGTACAACCTGGCCAAAGGTCAGGAAACCCTGGCCGACATCGAAGCTGGTTCCGATCCTTCTGAAGTGACCCGCGCCGAGGCCCAGGTAGCTCAGGCCGAGTACAACCTGGCCAAGGCCCAGGACACCCTGGCCAAAACCGAGGCCGGCCCCGACCCCAAGGAGATCGAGGTGGCCCAGGCCAGGGTCATCAGCGCCCAGGCGAATCTGGAAGGGGCCCAGGCCGCGTTAGAGGCAGCGACGATGGTTGCTCCCTTTGACGGTACGATCATCTCAGTGGGAGCCGAGAAGGGTGATTTGGTCTCGTCTAACGCCATCGTGGTCACCCTGGCCGACCTGACGAACCTGCGGGTGTTAGCCATCGTGGACGAGACCGACATCAGTAATGTGGAGATCGGCCAGGAGGTGGAGGCTACTTTCGACGCCTTTCCCGGCCTCAGCTTCTTGGGCCAGGTACTGGAGGTGCCATTGCAAGGGACACTCTCGCAGAACGTCCTGACCTACGAGGTGCC
Organism: uncultured Anaerolineae bacterium; assembly: GCA_964625745.1. Taxonomy (GTDB): domain Bacteria; phylum Chloroflexota; class Anaerolineae; order VGOG01; family VGOG01; genus CAZVCJ01. The sequence goes on from CAZVCJ010000043.1 coordinate 3,330, forward strand.
TGTCAGCCTGGAGGGGGCGGAGGGCGTGGCCCTCAAGACGGGCATGACCGCTAACCTCAACATCGTGGTGGGGCGGCGCGAGAACGCCCTGTTGGTGCCGGCTATGGCCGTGCAGCAGAGCGAAGAGGGCCCCGTGGTGATGGTGCAGGACACGCCACAGGGGACAGCCGTAGCGACGCCGGTGCAGGTGGGGTTGAGCGACGGCACGTACGTCGAAATCGTGTCGGGGTTGATCGAAGGGGATCGCGTGGTGGTCGAGTACCAGGCTACGCAGGAGCAATTTCCTGGCTTTGTTGGGGGTGGTGGCATCATCTCCGGCGGCGGGAGGGAGATGAGGGTGGAGATAGGGCCATGAACGTTATAGCAAGCGTGCAGGTGGCCTTGCGGTCACTGGTTGCCAATAAGTTGCGTTCCGGGCTGACGATGCTGGGCATTATCATCGGCGTGGCGGCGGTCATCTCCCTGGTGGCCGTCGGTGCCGGCGCCCAGGCCCAGGTGGCGGAGCGGTTTGAGAGCCTGGGCGCCAACATGCTGACCATCTCGCCGGGAGCGATGTTCTTCCGGGGCAGATCCTTCGGGAGCGCCAGCGCCGCGAGCCTGACCAACGACGATGTGGAGGCCATCGCTTCCCTGGCCACTTCCATATCTGCCATTGCGCCTGAGTACTCAGCACGGGGTCAACAGGTGGCCTACAGTGGTGAGAACTACCAGACGACGGTGCTGGGGGTCACTCCGGAGTACCTGACGGTGGCCAACTGTCAAATTGAACGAGGGCGCTTCATTGAGAGTCTGGACCTCACCAACCGCGCCAAGGTGGTCGTTCTGGGGGCGACAGTGGTGGAGGAGCTTTTGGGGGATCTGGTTGACCCCCTGGGCAAGACGGTCAAGATCAACCGCCAGAACTATCAGGTCGTGGGCATCATGGCCGCCAAGGGGAGCACTGGTTTCCAGAGCGCGGACGACCAGGTGTTCATCCCTTTGAGCACGGCGCAGCTCAAGTTTGGCGGTGCGGGCAACACGTCGTTGGGGAACATCAGCGTGCAGGTGACCTCGGCGGACCAGATGGAGCGGGCCCAGGCCGAGTTGGCCGCTATCCTGCGGGCCAGCCATGGCCGGACATCGAGTCAAGCCGATGACTTTACCATCCAGAATGCGACGCAGATGGTGGAGACGGTGCAAGCGACCATGGGGACCTTTACCGTGCTTCTAGGCAGCATCGCCGGGATTTCCCTTTTGGTAGGAGGTATCGGCGTGATGAACATCATGCTGGTTTCGGTGACGGAACGGACGCGAGAGATCGGCATCCGCAAGGCAGTGGGAGCCAAGCGGCGGGACATCATGACCCAATTCCTGGTGGAGGCCATAGCGCTAACTTTGCTAGGAGGGCTGGTCGGCGTCCTGGCGGGCTACGGCGGCGCGCAGGTGGTCGCCCCTCTGATGGGGAGCACTCGCGCCCTGGTCACCCCCGACAGCGTGATCATGGCCTTGAGCGTGTCCATCGCCGTGGGCCTCTTCTTCGGCCTCTATCCTGCCAGCCGAGCCGCTACACTGCATCCCATTGATGCGCTGCGGTACGAGTAACTTGTATACTGCTCAAACAGCTCTATACCCTGTTGTTGAAGGGCGTCCTCGCCCCGATTTCGTGGCCGAACCACCTTTGGGCGGGGCGGGGACGCCCTTTAGTAGCAGTTTTGAGTTCGCGGGCTTCGTCGGAGCTCAGCCGAACGGCGTGGGAACTCGCTCTGCTCAGAATTTGGATCCTGCTGGGTCTACAGAGCTCGGGGCACCTGAGCACCGGGAGAACAGCCTGGGCCTCAGTCAGTTGATGGTTTTCGGCTCTGGGGTAATGGGAACGGGAGTACACCGGAGACGCGATTTGTTTGGTGCGGAGTGAACGTGGCCAGAACCAAAATCTTAGTAGTAGACGATGATCGAAAGATCGTAGACCTGGTGCGGGCCTATCTGGAGAAGGATGGCTACCGGGTGCTGACCGCTTACGACGGCTTGCAGGCCCTGGAGCTGGCCCGTCAGAAGCAGGTGGGCCTCTTGGTCCTGGACCTCATGCTGCCGGGCATAGATGGGCTCGATATTTGCCGTCTCCTGCGAGGCGAGGGCAACAAGGTGCCCATCATCATGCTCACGGCCAAGACCACCGAAGCGGACAAGCTCATCGGGCTGGACCTGGGGGCTGACGACTACGTGACCAAGCCCTTCAGCCCCCGCGAGTTGCTGGCCAGGGTGCGGGCGGTGCTGCGTCGAGTCAGCGAGGGGGAGTACGAAGGTCCCTCAGAGGTGCGTTTTGACGATCTGCTGGTGGACTTCGTTCGCCACCAGGTTCAGGTAGGGGGAAAGCCTGTCGGTCTTACCCCTACTGAGTTCAAGCTGCTGGAGGTGCTCATCAGGGAGCCGGGGCGGGCCTTCAGCCGGCTGGAGCTACTGGACCTGGTCTTCGGCTACGACTTCGAGGGGTTCGAGCGCACGATAGACGTCCACGTGATGAACCTGCGCCAGAAGATCGAGCCGGACCGCAAGAACCCGACCTATATCAAGACCGTCTACGGCATGGGCTACAAATTCGCTGAGGGGCAAGATTAAGATGTTGTTCCACAGTTTGCGCTTTCGGGTGCTCGTGGCGTTGATCCTGGTGATCGTAGTGGCTGTGGGAGTGGTGGCTTTCTTGGCCAGCCGGGTCACCATCGGCGAGTTTCAGCGCTATGTAGAGCGCGGCGGGATGATTCGTCACCAGCGGTTCGAGGTGTTTCTGGCCGGGTACTACATGCAGAACCGAAATTGGTCTGGCGTTCAACCCCTGGTGGAGCAGATGGGACAGATAACGGGGGAGCGGGTCGTCCTGACCGATGGAGAGGGGCAGGTCGTCGCTGACTCCGCTGAAAAGCTAGTAGGGCAGACTGTGGCCCGGGACTGGACTGAACCGGTTGCTTCTATCCTCGACCGTGGGGTGCCGGTGGGCGCTGTCTATGTCAATCCTCTAGGCCCGGCTGATGATCCTCAGAGAGAGGCATTCTTAGCTGGCATCAACCGCGCCTTGCTGCTGGCTGCTGGGGCTGCTGGCCTGGCTGCTGTGCTTCTCACCCTGGGCCTTTCGCGCCGCATCCTGAGGCCGGTGGAGGCCTTGACGGCCGCCGCCCGGCGGATGGAGAGGGGTGACCTGAGCCAGCGGGTGGAGGTGCAATCCGAGGACGAGATCGGTGAGCTGGCCCAGGCCTTCAACGCCATGGCCAACGGGCTGACCCGGCTCGAAGACCTGCGCCGCAATATGGTGAGCGACGTGGCCCACGATCTGCGCACCCCCCTGTCCAATATCCGGGGCTATCTGGAGGCCCTGCAGGACGGCGTAGTTGAGCCGAAGCGGGAAGTCGTTGATTCCCTCCACGAAGAGGCCATGCTTCTGACCCGCTTGGTGGACGATCTGCAGGAGCTGGCTCTGGCCGAAGCAGGGCAGCTCAGGCTGAAATGCCAATCGGTGGCTCCGGCCGACCTGGTGAATAAAGCCACGGACGCTGCCCGCGCCCAGGCGGCAGCCAAGGGTATTGCCTTGCAGGCTGACCTGCCGGAGGATCTCCCCCTGGTGAACGTTGATCCCCAGCGGATCGGGCAGGTATTAGGCAACCTGTTGAGCAATGCCCTGACCCACACGCCCTCAGGCGGGCAGGTCATCGTCACGGCCAAGGCGAGGGAATCGGAGGTCGAGCTCAGCATCAGTGACACCGGCGAGGGCATCCCCCCTGAGCACCTACCCTACATCTTCGAGCGCTTCTATCGGGCCGACAAGTCGCGATCGCGGGCCACGGGTGGAACGGGGCTGGGGCTGGCCATCGCCAGGCAACTGGTGGAGGCCCACGGTGGGCGGATCGAGGTGGAAAGCGAAGTTGGGCAGGGAGCCGCCTTCACCTTCACCCTGCCGGTGGCCGGGGACTGACCCTGGTCGGCAGAGACAGACGCCCCTCGAATGCCATTTGGCAAGCGAGGGGTTTTTTGTTGCGGTGTCCTGAGCCTGTCGAAGGAGAGAACACAGATTGGCAGGATTAACGGATCAGGAGATTGGAAGTTGGAGAACGCGGATTGCTAGGATTAACGGATCAGGAGATTGGAAGTTGGATAACGCGGATTGCTAGAATTAACGGATCAAGTGGCGTGGGTTGAGACGAAAGAGGAAGAATCCGCAAATCCTGCACATCCGTGTTCTAAACCCACGGCAACCCCATTTGACAGATTGTGATATTACGCTATAATTATATTCGATTATCCTAATATAGTTTAGAAGGGATGGGTGGGATATGGATACTCGTGCTTACAGATTACAGGCCAAAACTGCCAAGGCGTTGGCTCATCCCACCCGCATTGGCATTTTGGAGATGCTGCGGGGAGGAGAGCAGTGTGTCTGTGAGATGGAGCCAGAGTTGACGGCGAGTCAGGCCAACATCTCCCAGCACCTGGCTGTTCTGCGCGACAGCAACCTGGTAGTAGCGCGACGTGACGGGATGCGAATGATGTATCGCGTGACGGACGAGCTGGTGTTCCAGGTGCTGGATCTGATGGGTTCCATCGTTCACAACCAGTTGAACGCGGCCCGCCAGGCCCTCGCTGCCCTGGAAAACGTTGCGGCTTGATATGGACTCAGAGCAGAGAGAACGCAAAAGCATTTTGGCTGTCAGTCTTGGGCTGGTGGCTAACATCTTTCTGGCTGCCCTGAAAACGACCATCGGCATTTGGGGCCACAGTCCCGCCCTGCTCGCCGACGGCATCAACTCCACCTCCGACGTGGCCTACGGCATTGTGGTCAGCGTGTTCATGCGGAAGGCCAGCGAGCCTGCCGACGCCGAGCATCCCTACGGCCACAGCCAATTGGAAAGCATCGCTGCTCTGGTCGTAGGCTCGTTTGTCATCACTACCGCCGTGGCCATTTTCTGGAACGCGGTCAACAATGTGTACGATCTGTTGGCCGGGCAAGGCGACTTCGGCGGAGCCACGATTGGCGCCTTGTGGGCAGCATTGCTCACCGTGGCCCTCAAGCTGGGGTTGACCGTCTTCACCCAACGGATCGGCCGACAGACGAGGAATGCCGCCGTGCTGGCGCTGGCCTACGACCACCGCAACGACGTGTTCTCTGCCTCAGCAGCGGCCCTCGGCATCTTTCTGGGCCGGATGGGCCATCCCTGGGTAGACCCACTGGCCGGGGCGCTGGTCGCGCTGGTGATTCTGCGCACAGGCATCGAGATCCTGCGCCAGTCCTCTGCCGACCTGATGGACACCGTGCCTGGTCGGTCGCTGGCTCAGCAGATCACCGCATTGCTGGGCGAAATTCCGGGAGTGCAACAGGTCGAGGAAATCCACGCTCACCGGTTTGGCCCGTACCTGCTTGTCAACGTCACCATCGGGGTTGATGGCTCATTGAGTGTCGCTGCCGGCGACGAGATCGCCTCGCAAGTGGAGCATACTCTGTACCAGCGCATCGAGCTCCTGCGTCAAGTTTACGTCCATTACCACCCGGCCAGCACCCCTCAGGCAGGCCGGGCCAGCGACGCAGTTCCCAAATACATCACCAACGAAAGGAGCATCTGATACCGCATGAAGTCAGACTCGATGACGCAATCAAATATGTCTGAGTTTCTTGAACTCACCGTAGACAAGTTCACTTTCAGGGTCGCTACCGACCGTTACTACCACAGCGAAGGAGTGTGGGCGCAGGCCGAGGGCAACCGCGTTCGAATCGGGCTCTCGGACTTCCTGCAGCAACGCAGCGGCGACGTTGCCTTCGTCGAAGTCAAGCCAGAGGGTACGGTACTGGCCTTCGACGATGAGGTAGCTGTGATCGAGACCATCAAGGCTAACATCAGCCTGGCGTTGCCCGTGACCGGTAGGGTGGTGGAAGTCAACCCGGCCATGGAGGTCGCGCCGGAAGTTATCAACCAGGACCCGTACGGCGAAGGCTGGCTGGCCGTGATCGAGGCCAGTGATTGGGAGTCCGACCGCGCCCGGCTGCTCGACTCCCAGGCTTACTTTCTCGTGATGAAGCAAGAAGCCGAAGAGGAGGCCAAGAGACTGTGAGTGAGGGTAGGCGAAAGGTGGTGATCATGCCGTGCAGCGGCATTGGAAAAACCTACGGCACCGTGAGCCGCGAGGCGGCCTACGAAGTGACCGAAGACCTGCGGCCTGACGACGCGCAACTGGTGGCGCTCTCCCTGCTGGTGTTGGGGGACGAGGAGGCGCGCGCGGCGGTGGCCGGAAGCCCGGCGGTGACGATTGACGGCTGCAAGCTGGCCTGTGCGACCAAGATGGTGGAAGAGAGCGGCGGGACGGTGGCGCAGGATTTCGCCGTGCTCAACGCTTACCGCCGCCATCGCCAGCTCAAGCCGCAGGGCATCGCTGAACTCAACGAGGCTGGGCAGAAACTGGCCCACGTGCTGGCAGAAGAAATCGTCGCTGTCGTGGACAGTCTTTCCAGAGATGATGGAGGGGAAAATGCCTGACCTGCCGAAGAAGAAAGTGGGAATCGTGGCCTGTTCCGGCGAAGAACTGCCGGAGGGCACCGTGACGCGCCTGGCGGCGTTGAAGGTGTTGGAGCAACTGCGCCCTGCCGACACCGTGACCATCTGCCTGCCGCTCTTCCTGGCCGGAGGGGAAGGGGATCGCGCCTTCGCCCGCTTTTATCCGACGGTGGCGGTGGACGGTTGCGACAAACGCTGCGCTGCCCTTGCCACTGAGATGTATTCTGGTAAACCCGCTGCCAGCGTCGTGGTCACTGATGTGGCTGCAAGGGCAGGCTTGGGCAGCGCACGGCGGCTGAGCGGAGCAGGAATGCAGGCCGTCGAAGCCACGGCAGAGCGGGTGGCGGACCTGGTGGATCAACTCCTGGGCAAGCCGGCCGGTCAGCGCGCTGGGACGTTCACGGAATCGGCCGAGGCGTCCGAACTCGAAGAGGCGGTTCAGGCTACCTGCGCGTGCGGATCGGGCATCCCTATCCAGGAAGTCGCCGTGGATGGGCGCGTCGTCACGTTGATTGCCTTGCCGCTCATTTTCCAGCAATTTCACCAGGCCGGCAAAACGCCCGGTGATGGCACGGCGCGCGAGCTGCTGGAGGTGGTGAAGATCTACAATCCTATCCTGCAAGAGGGGGAGGAAGATTACGCGAAGGCACTGCGGCGTGAATACGCGGCTTTCAGCGAGAAACAGGAGGTTCCGACATGAGCCGCACGGCAACCTACCACACCACAGTTTCGTGGAAGGGGGAGCACTGGGGGCGTATCGTCATGGGTAATGGTCCGGAGATGGATTTTTCCGCCCCGCCCGACGCCCAGGGCTACCCCGGCGTGCTTACTCCCGAAGATGCCTTCGTGGCAGCAGTCAATACCTGCATCATGATGATGTTCATCTGGGCGACTGAGCGGTTCAAGCTTAAGTTGCTGTCGTACACCTGCCGCGCCGAAGGCACCAAGCTGATCGAGCTGGATCGGACGGAGACTTTCACCCACGTCCGCCTCTGGCCGGTTGTCCAGGTCGCGGCGGGGGAGGATGACCCGGCGGTCATCGAAGCGCGCGTGCGTCGTGCCTTGCAGTCGGCACAGAAGTACAGTCTGGTCGCTAACTCGGTGAAGTCGGAGATCGAGGTCGAGCCGACCATCGAAGTGAAATAAATTCTACAGGAGGTTCAAATTGGCACTCAGTATCAAGGTTCTGGGCCCTGGCTGCATCAACTGCGAGCGAGTCTTCCAGGTGGTGGTGGATACCCTGGAGGAACTGGAGGCGGAATTGGGGAACGACTCCCCCGAGGCCTCCGTGCAGCATGTGACTGATCGCGGGGAGTTTCTGAAGTACGGTCTGATGTTCACGCCAGGGTTGGTAATCAACGAGCGACTGATGTGTGGTGGTCGCATTCCGTCGAAGGCTGAAGTCAGGGGCTGGGTGACTTCGGCTGTGGCTCAATTGGAACTTGAGGGGTAAGAGGACTCGCGTGAAAGAAGCTCGAATCGCATCCGGCTGGGCCAAGCAGTACATCCGGGATCACGGTGGCATCATCAACATTGCCAGCCGCATGACCGTGGTGGACTGATGAACAGCCTACGTGACCCCATCAGGTCTGATGGACAAACCCGAAAACGAGCAGGATTATATCCGATTCATGGCCGAAGACATCGAGGTCTATCTGTCTAAAGAAATCCGGGCAGGACTGGACCCCCAGGCTACGGAACTAAGGTTTGCCATTGCAGGGTATGGCCGTTTTTACCTGAAGTTTGACCCTGTACCCAATCCATCCAGGAGGATGTCATGACCGAACGTCGAACAAAGCCACGATCTTCCACAACTCGAGCAGCAACCCGGGCCCGGTCTGGAAAAGGCCAGACCTGGCTCATAGCAGCTATCGTACTGGTCGCACTGGTGGTCATCGGCGCTGGCCTGTGGCTGATCGGAGCGCGGCCTGATCAGTCCGCAACAGTGGCGGCCGCCAATTCGGCAACAAGCTCCGATATGTCGGTCCAGCCAATCAATGACCTGGACCAGCTTCCCCCCGGCCAGGCGGAACACGTCGAGGTGGCTTACTTCCATCGCACCCAGCGCTGTGCAAGCTGCATCGAAGCTGAACGGCTGATCCGCAAGACGTTCGATACCTACTTCACCGACCGGATCGAGAGCGGCGAGATGAGCCTGGTGGTGGCCGACATTCAGAAGCCGCAAAACGCAGTCCTGGCGCAGAAGTACGATGCCTTGAGCTCGTCCCTCTACCTGGGTGTCGTGAAGGATGGAATCGAGTACACCTGGCTTGTAAGCGACATCTGGCTCACACTGAGCGACGAGGCGAGGTTCATGGCGTTGCTGCGCGACAAGATCAACACCGCTTACGGAGGCCAGTAATGGACTTCGGCTCCTGGATTCAGGACATCATCACCGCAACCAATGTGCCGTTTCTGGCTGCGTTCCTGGTCGGGTTGCTGGCATCCATCGGGCCGTGTCCGCTGGCGACCAACGTGACGGCGCTGAGCTACACAGCCCAGCAGTTCACCGACCGCCGGGCGGTGGCGGCGAGCGGCGTGTTGTACACCCTGGGCCGGGCGATAGCTTATGGCCTGGTGGGGCTGGTGGTGTTGATGGCTGGGGCGAGGGTGGGCCGACTGGCCGGCAGCCTTCAAAACGTGGCCGACGTCGGCCTGGGGCCGTTGTTGATCCTGGTGGGATTGGTGCTGCTGGACGTGATCCGGCTCAACTTGACAGCGGGTTCCGGGTTGCTCATGCAGCTCCAGGAGAGAGTCGCACGGTGGCGTGGGGTTGGGGCCTTCTTCCTGGGCTTCCTGTTCGCCCTGGCCTTTTGTCCTTACAGCGCCGCTCTCTACTTTGGCATCTTGATCCCGATGGCCTTCGGTTCAGCCACCGGGCTTGCTCTGCCGCTGCTGTTTGGGATTGGCACGAGCGTGCCGGTTCTGGTGTTGGGCGTGCCGCTGGCGCTGGGACTGGAGCGGGCGGCGGCCGGGCTCAATCTGCTGGGGCGAGCCGAACTGCTAGTCCGCAAAGCGGCCGCCTGGACGTTCATCGGCGCTGGGCTTTTCAGTCTGGCGCGCTTTGTTCAGACGTTGCTGGTCTGATAGGAGGAGTAAGTCTGGGTATTGTGAGACAAAAGGCTGCACTGATGCTAATACTGTTGCTCTTGCTGGTTTCATTCAAATTGGGGATGGCTCTTCTCTTTGCAGGGCTGGCCGCTTAGCTGGTCATAGCTCTCCTGTAGACCTGTGAAAATGCAGTTGATCTAATCGAAAAGACCTTGGAGGCCTCCACAGACCTCCAAGGTCTTGTGATTAGAGATTCACGAGCGCGGTGGCTGCAAGTTGTCTTTTGCTGCTTTTTGCATTATAATTGCCCCTTGAGCAGGAAGTGCACCCTTCGCGCCTACTTTTGCGTCAACTACGCACGGGAGGTGAACGATCATGGCTGCCCGGCGTCTTTGCCTGGCTGGGGTTGTCGCTGTAATAAGGCGGGAAATAGTTCACTTTGTCTATGCCTGCTACCAGCTCGTGGTCGTAAATGAGGAAGCAAAAGAAAAACCGAGGAGGCTTTGCGTATGAGAAAACTGCTTTTGCTGTTCGTTATCCTGTTAATCTTGGACTGTCTGGCGATTCCGCTCGCTACCGCCGCGCAGTCGCCCGACGAGCCGGTGGTACAGGCTATTCTTTTTCGCTCCCCTACCTGTCCCGCTTGCCATCAGGTCATTGACGAGCTGCTGTCGCCGATGGCTGGTGACTACGGCGACCGGCTCCAGATTGTGGGGATTGACACCTCTCAGTCGGCTGGCTTGAAACTCTACCAGGCGACTGTCGAGCGATACCAGATTCCGCGTGAGCGGCAAGGCGTGCCCACGCTGGTGATCGGCGACGTAGTGCTGGTGGGCGGCCGCGAAATCCCGGAGCAATTTCCGGCCCTGGTCGAAGACGGGCTGGCCGCCGGCGGCATCGGCTGGCCTGACATCCCTGGTCTGGCCCAGGCACCCTCCGAGGCCCAGATGACCATCGGCAGCGAGGGGCTTCAGCCCGTCGAGGCCCAATCGCCGCCTCCAGACCCGGTGGGCTTTGCCCTGGCCTGGGTGGTGCTGGCGGGAATGGCGGCCGTCCTGGGTTACGCTGCCTGGCGTGTTGTGACTACCCGGCAGCTCCTGGGCCAGCTATTGCAGTCAGGCCGCAGAACACTTATCTATGCCAAAATATGGGCCATCCCCATCCTGGACCTGGTGGGGTTGGTGATCGCCACCTACCTGGCCTACGTGGAAATCACCCACGTCGAAGCTCTCTGCGGGCCTATCGGCGAGTGCAACATCGTGCAAACCAGCTCCTACGCCCTGATGCTGGGAATCCCCGTCGCTGTGCTGGGCGTGCTGTACTACCTGGCCATCGGTGCATTGTGGGTAGGGCAAAGGCACCTGGTCGGACGATGGGCTAACCTGTCGGCGCTGGGGCTGTTGGGGGGGACCCTCTTTGGCGCTATTTTCTCCATTTACCTGACCTGTCTGGAGCTTTTCGTCGTTCGCGCCATTTGTAGCTGGTGCCTCGGCTCGGCGGTGACGACCACGATTTTGATGCTTCTGGTCGTGGTTCCCATCACAGGTAGCCCATCGCCGAAACGTGTACGGCGTTGATACGCTCGACCTGCCTCACCGGCTGGTGAGTCAGCCCTCGACGTATGGAGAGAAACCAGGTTTTTTGTCATCTGAACCAAGTCAGTGATTGCATTTTGGACGTTCTGGAACGCCCAGGAATGCCTTATCAAGCGAAAAACCTGGTTTCTGATCGCCATGTCGGGTAATGAATCATAGCCAGAAATGGAGGACGACTTGTCTGACTTTTATGATCTTGCAATCCTGGGCGCCGGGCCGGGTGGTTACGTGGCTGCGCTGCGAGCTGCCCAACTCGGCGCCCGCGTGGCGCTCATCGAGAAGGGGCGCGTGGGCGGGACTTGCCTGAACGTCGGCTGCATCCCCACCAAGGCCCTGACCACTTCCGCCGAACTGTTGCTCAAGGCCCGACGGGCTGCTGAGTTCGGCGTTTCCATTCCCAGCGCGCTGCCCGACCTGCCGTCGCTGATGGCCTACAAACAGGCAGCCGTGGACAGACTGGTTAGCGGCGTGGAACAACTGCTGAAGAAGCGCAAAGTCACGCTGGTACGGGGCGAAGGACGCCTCGTCCGCCCAGACACGCTGCGCGTCACCGACGCTGCGGGGGAGGCGGCGGAGAACCTCGCTGCGGAGATTTCAGCCCGGCACGTGGTCCTTGCGCCCGGCTCCGTCACGGCTCGACCGCCCATTCCTGGCCTGGATTTGCCGGGGGTGATGACCAGCGCGGAGGCTTTGAACATCGCCGACGTCCCGGCGCACCTGATCGTCATCGGTGGAGGTGTTATCGGGCTGGAGTTCGCCTGTATCTACGAGGCGCTGGGCAGTCGGGTGACAGTCCTGGAAATGATGCCGACGCTGTTGCCGGGGGGAACAGACGAGTCGCTCGCCAGGCGGCTGGCGGTCACCTTGCGGCGGCGCGGGATGACCATCCACACTGGGGCAAAGGTGCAGGCGATTGAACCCTTTGAGAGTGGGCTGCGCATCGTCTTCGCCGGAGCCAAAGGTGAAGCCTCTGTCGAGGGTGGGCGCGTGCTGGTCGCAGTGGGCCGCTGGCCGAATACCAGCGGCCTGGGGCTGGCTGAGCTTGGCGTAAAGATGAACGGCCGCGCTATCGCTGTGGACGAGTACCTGAGGACGAATCTCCCCAACGTGTGGGCCATCGGCGATGCCGTTGGCGGGATGATGTTGGCGCACAGGGCGATGGTTGATGGCCGCGTGGTGGCCGAGAACGTGACCGGCAGCCAGCGCGCCGTGGACTACCGTTCGGTGCCCAGCGTGATCTTCACCCGCCCCGAAGTCGCCAGCGTCGGCCTGACCGAGGCCGAGGCCCGTGCCCAGGGAGCGGACGTCGAGGTGATGGGATTCCCGTTTTCGGCCAACCCACGGGCCCAAATCCTGGGTGAGACCGAGGGGCTGGTCAAGCTGGTGTGCGAGGCTGGCAGCGGGCGCGTGTTGGGCGTTCACCTGATGGGAGTGCACGTCACCGACCTGATCGCGGAAGGCGCGCTGGCGGTGCAGGTGGGCGCCACGGCAGACGACCTGGCCTGGACAACCCACGCCCACCCGACTCTGCCCGAATCTATGCTGGAAGCCGCCCTCGGCTTCCGCGGTGCGATGATCCATTTTCACCAGGACTAAGCCCCGAAGTTCATGTAGGGAGAACAAATGTTGAAGAAAGCACTCCCGGCCTTAGTCTGCCTTGGGTTATTGATCCCACATATCTGGATTAGCAAGCCGGTCTTCGCCTCAGCGCCACCTGACCCTCGCTTCGGAGTGGTGGAGGCCTACGAAGCTCCCGATCAGGCCACTTTGGCCGGCGTGGGTTGGGAACGGATACTCTTCTGGTGGCATCAACTGCAACCCGATGGACCAGACGACTGGAATGGGCAATATTTCCCCGACGAGATCCTGGACAGGGAGCGAGCCCAGGGCCGAGAGGTGGTGGGGCTGCTCAATAACACTCCCCCCTGGGCCACCGATGGCGAGCCTCTCCGAGGCGTGCCCCGAGGTCTCTACCTGCCCCACGACGATCCCAACAACCTGTGGGCAGCCTTCGTCAGGCGCGTGGTGAGCCACTACGCGGGCCGCATTGATCACTGGATCATCTGGAACGAGCCCGACGTCTGGGACGAAGAACATGTCGGCCATACCTGGGCTGGTTCGGTAGAGGACTACTATCAATTGCTGAAGGTAGCCTATCTGACAGCCAAGGAGGCTAACCCCAACTGCGTCATCCACCTGACGGGGCTGACCTACTGGTGGGATTGGGTTTATGGCCGCAGGCAGTACTTCGAGCGGTTTCTGGACGTCGTCGCCCAGGACCCCACTGCTCCACAGCACAACCACTATTTCGACGTCGTTACCCTGCACATCTACTTCAAGCCTCAGACCGTCTACGAGATCACCAGCTTCTTCCGCCAGGCGATGCAGGAGCACGGCCTGGACAAGCCTATCTGGATCAACGAGACCAACGCCGCACCTTCGCATGACCCCAGCCGTCCAGTGCACGATCCCCGCTTCGTGATCAGTCTGGACGAACAGGCATCGTACATCATCCAGGCCTGCGCTTTAGGTCTGGCGGCCGGAGTCGAGCGCATCGCTATCTACAAGATGATTGACAAACCCGGCGACGTCAACGCCAACCCCGAACCATACGGCCTTGTCCGAGCCGATGGCAGCCTCCGCCCGGCCTTCTATGCCTACCAGGTGGTGACGACCTGCTTCGCGGGTTACCGCCAGGCCAGCCTGGTCCGCCGGGGGGACATTGATCAAGTCACCATTGATCGGGGAGAGAGGACGACCACTGTGCTCTGGAATCGCTCGTCTGTGACCCAAACGATAGCTGTGCAGGCTATAGCACCGCAGGCTATACTGGTGAACAAAGAGGGGCAGAGTTGGGCGCTGACCCCGGACGATGGTAAGTATGTTCTGACTCTGGCTGGTGCGCTCTGCAGCGATCCCAGCGGCTGTTTCATCGGTGGCAGCCCCCTGCTGTTGGTCGAGGAGGGCCCGCCTTCGGCTCGTGGCTCCCTCCAACCTACCTCAACGCCGACGGTGATGTCCACCAGCACCGCCACACCCCCTCCCACCGCTACGCCGACACCCCTGCCCACCGAGACGCCGTTGCCTACTGCCACGCCGACGCCCCTGCCCACCGAGACGCCGTCACCCACCGCTACGCCCACTACTACTCTGACGCCATCGCCCACTGCTACATATACAGCTACGAACACGCCGACGCTGACAACAACGAACACTCCTTCTCCCACCCCCGCGCTCACTCCCTCTCCGACGGTCACTGCTACCAGCACCCCTGCCCCTCTGCCCGCTGGCTCCGCTCTCAACATCGGCGCCATCGCTCTCCTTGGACTAATCCCCCTTGGTGGGATTCTCATCTGGTGGCAGAGGCGGGCCCGACCAATGACCACTTGACCATGGACTATCTAACCAGGACATGAAAGCATGACCATCCTCAACCCAGTGATCTACATAGACGAATCCGGCAACTTAACCGACCCTAACGACCCTTTCGTGGTAGTAGCAGCGTTGGTCGCCGAGCAACATGATGCTAAGCTGGGAAGGATTATCAGCAAGGAAAGGCGAAGGCTTCGTATGGCCAAGGGCAAGCAGAAAAAAGAGAGGAAGATAACCGAGTTCAAATTTCGTTCGATTGGAGATAAGACAAGGCAAAGGATTTTAGAACGCTTGGGGGAACAGAAAGTGGAGCTGTTCTCATTTGTCTTGGAGAAAGGGGATATGGTTATAGCAGATACACCGAAAAACTATGCCAGACTTGTGTGGCCGCTCTTGGCAGAGTGCTTGAGACGATACCCCAAAGCGCCGGTGATCATTGATTCCCACTTTGACCTGGCCGAAAGAAGGGGAGCTTTTGACGCTTTTATCGCCGAGAAAGCAGGCAGACTGGTAGCAATCACCCATGGTGACAGCAATCTTGATGCAGGGGTAGGATTGACGGATTTTGTAGCTGGTGCAGTCTTGTATCGCTGCAGGCAAGGAGATAGCCGATTTGAGGCGGTATTCAGAGAGAAAGTGGCCTGGGAAAGTAGTGGGAAATGGAAAAATAAATGGTGAGAACCCGGAAGGTCCTTTACTTGGTTTCCCAAGTGAACCGCTGCAAGCAGCCGTCCCACCTTACCCCGGATTTACTTCTCACCATCTGTACTTATAGTAACACAATTTCTTTAAATTGTCAAGGAGGTAACAGAAATGCTCATCACCAGTAGCACGATCATCACCTTTGGCAAAGAGAACCAGGTGATCCACGATGGGGCCATCCTCATTGCGGGTGGGCACATAGCCGACCTGGGCTCAACAGCGGAACTCACAGCAAAGTACCCCACTGAGGAGATCCTCGACGCCCAGGGCAAACTGGCGATGCCTGGGCTGATCTGCGCCCACACCCACTTCTACGGCGCTTTCGCCCGGGGGATGGCCATCCCTGGCGCAGCGCCCCAGAATTTCCCAGAGATCCTGGAGAAGCTGTGGTGGCGGTTGGACAAGGCTCTCTTCTGGCAAGACATTCGCTACAGCGCGCTGGTCTGCTTGATTGATGCCATTCGCCACGGCGCCACCACCCTCATAGATCACCATGCCTCTCCCAGCGCCATTGAGGGCTCGCTGGACATCATCGCCGAGGCGGTGGAGAAGGCCGGGGTGCGAGCCTGCCTCTGCTACGAGGTGACAGACCGGGACGGAGAGGAGAAGACGAGGGAGGGAATAGAAGAAAACGAGAGATTTATCAAAAAGATAAAAGGGGAACTCAGGGGAACCTTGTCCTTGAGCGGAGCGAAGGATCAGGGGAACCTGGTGGGAGCAACTTTTGGCTTGCACGCCTCGCTCACTCTCTCCGATGAGACGCTGGAGAAAGTGGTGGGGGTAGCCAACGAGTTGGGTGTGGGGTTTCACATCCACGTGGCCGAGGACATGGCCGACCAGCGGGATAGCCTGAAGAAATCGGGGCTGCGGGTTGTGGAGAGGTTGAACAAGCTCGGCGTACTAGGCCCCCAGACCATCGCCGCCCACTGCGTGCACGTGGACGCTTACGAGATGGACATCCTGCGCGAGACGGGCACGCGGGTAGTCCACAACCCCCGCTCCAACATGAACAACGCCGTGGGCGTAGCCGACGTGCCAGGTATGCTGAGGCGGGGGATTGGCGTTGGCCTGGGCAACGACGGCTTCTCCAACAACATGTTCACCGAGATGCACACCGCTTACCTCCTGCACAAGCTGAGCAAGAGCGATCCACGAGTCATGGGCGCTGACCAGGTGATGCAGATGGAGTTTCAGAACAACGCCCAGATAGCCAGCCTGTTTTTCACCGATCCCCTGGGCCAGCTCTCCGTGGGCGCTCTGGCCGACATTGTTCTGGTTGATTACGTGCCCACCACCCCCTTGACCGAAGGCAACTTCCCCTGGCACATCATCTTCGGCGTGGACGGCACGGGGGTGGACACTACCATCGTCGGCGGTCGGGTGCTGATGCGGAACAAAGAACTTCTGACCCTGGACGAGGAAGAAATCTGCGCCAAATCGCGGGAGTTGGCAGGTAAGCTTTGGAGGAGGTTACGATAAGGAGACCCAAATGAAACGTGAAGAATTGATTACCTATCTCGACGACTACCTGCGCGTCAAAGAGATCGAGGATAGCTCCCAGAACGGCCTCCAGGTGGAGGGGCCAGAGGAGGTGACGCAAGTCGCCTTCGCCGTGGACAGTTGCCAGGCCGCCTTCGAGCAGGCGGTCGCCACTGGTGCACAACTGATCGTCGTCCACCACGGGCTTTTCTGGAGCAAGCCCTTTCGTCTGGTTGGTCCCCTCTTCCAGCAAGTAAGAACACTCATTGAGGGTGGCTGCGGCCTATACGCCGTCCACCTGCCATTGGACTGTCACCCCCAGGTGGGCAACAATGCAGAGCTGGCCCGTCTGTTGGGATTGAAGGACACCCGCACCTTTGGCGAGTACCAGGGCCGCGAAATCGGCATCGGTGGCGTGCTGGCCCCGACCATGCCGCTGAACGTGCTGGTCGAGCAGTTGGCGCGGGCTACCGGCGAGCCTCCCGTACGTGTGCTGGCCCACGGCCCGGCGGAGGTGTCGCAAGTGGGGTGCATCTCCGGATTCGGCAGTGATATGATGGATCAGGTCGTAGACGCCGGCTTTGATACCTTCGTCACTGGCGAGACCAGCCACAGCTTCTTCCACCAGGCCGCCGAACGCGGTCTCAACGTCGTCTACGGCGGCCACTACGCCACCGAGACGCTGGGCGTGAAGGCGCTGGCCCGCCATCTGGAGGAAAAGTTCGGCCTGGAGACAACCTTCCTGGACATCCCCACGGGGATGTAAAAGGTATTGGATATTGGATATTTCTGATGGGCGAAGATCTCCCGACCGAGCCCGACGACGCCTCGGCCAGGGGACCTTCGGCGAACGATGTAAGGGAAAGGAAGAGACATGTCTGATACCATGAAAGTCCAACCATTCGAAGTTCTTCTCGGCTGGATTCTGAAGGAGCTTGAGGGGAACCAGTCCATCTTTGGGATCCACCGCTCTCTTTTCTACGTCCCCCAAGAGGACAGCCCTTACGCCATCGCGGACCTCTTTGGGCATTACCTGGCCACGCCCATCGGGCCGGGGGCTGGGCCGCACACCCAGCTCGCCCAGAACATTGTCTGCGCCTGGCTTTCCGGCGGGCGATTCATCGAGCTGAAGACCGTGCAGATCAGCGACGAGCTGGAGATCCCCCGGCCCTGCATTGACATGGAGGACGAGGGCTACAACGTCGAATGGTCCCAGGAGCTCAAGCTGGAGCAGTCGGCCAGCGAGTACGTCAAGGCCTGGGTCTTGATTCGCGTCCTCCGCCGGCTCCTCGGCTTCGAGAACCTTCCATTCGGCACAATCTTCAACATGAGCGTCGGCTATGATCTGGAGGGGATTCAGAGCCCACCCATGACCCGTTTCATGGACAAACTGGAGGATGCCTCTGAGGAAATCGCCGAAATCCAGGCGGTTCTGAAAGAGAGGTTTCCCCGGTTCAGCGACGTCGAGATTCCGGCCCGTGTCACCAACAGCGTCACTCTTTCCACCATGCACGGCTGCCCCCCGGACGAAATCGAACGGATCGCCAGGTATCTGCTGGAGGAAAGAGGGCTGCACACCACGGTCAAGCTGAACCCCACCCTGCTGGGCAAAGAGGAAGTGATGCTCATCCTCCACGACCACCTCGGCTTCACGGATATCCACATCCCCGACCGCGTGTTCGAGGATGACCTGCAATACGACCGGGCAGTGGAATTGATCAAGATTCTAAAAGAGGTTGCCGCAGAGCAAGGACTGAGCTTTGGGGTCAAGTTGAGCAACACCCTGGCCCTGGCCAATCACAAGGGCGTCCTTCCCGGCGACAAGATGTACATGTCGGGACGCGCTCTCTACCCCATCACCATCGACCTGTTCCACAAGCTCTCCCAGGAGTTTGGCGGCAGTCTCAGCGTTTCCTTCTCTGCTGGCGCCGATGCCTTCAATCTGACGGGCATCCTGGCCGCCGGTGCTATGCCTGTCACCGCAGTCTCCGACCTGCTGAAACCGGGCGGCTACTCCAGGATGCTTCAATACCTGGAGAACCTGGAAAGGGATATGCGCGACCTGGGAGTGACCAGCCTGGAGGAACTGGCCCGAGATAAGCTGGTCAATCTGGCGCGAGAGGTCGCCAGTGCCCAGGCAGCCCCCCGCTACAAAAAGGGCTACCATCCCTACGGCCTGCCCAAGGTCGAATCGTCCCTGGGCCTGTTCGACTGCATCACTGCTCCCTGCGTGGAGACGTGTCCAATCCTGCAGGACGTGCCTGAGTACGCCTGGCTGACCTCCCGCCAGAAATACGACCAGGCGCTGGAGGTCATCCTCTCCCGCAACCCCCTGCCCGGCGTGACCGGCTACATCTGCAACCACCTGTGCCAGACCCGCTGCACCCGCAACAATTACGATCAGCCGGTCGCCATCCGAGCGCTGAAGCGGTTTGCTGCTAAAAAGGGTAGAGAAACCAGGTTTTTTCCGAAAAACCTGGTTTCTGGAGGCCGAGTAGCCATAATTGGCAGCGGCCCCTCCGGTCTGGCCGCCGCCTACTTCCTGGCCCTGAGCGGCGTCAAAGTGACTATCTACGAAGCCAAGGACCAGCCTGGGGGGATGCTGGCTATTGCCCCTACCTTCAGGCTGCCTGAGGCCGTTGTGCAGCGGGACATCGCCCGAATCACGAATCTGGGAGTCAAGATCGAGCTTTCCCACCTCATCACATCTCCACCAGAGAGGCTTCTGGCAGACGGGTTTGACGCGGTCTACGTCGCCTCGGGCGCTGGGAAGGACGCCCGTCTGGGCATTGAAGGTGAGGAGGGCGAGGGTGTCTATCATAGCCTCGGCTTCCTCGACCGGGTGCGGTGGGGCGAGCCAGCCCCCCCTCTTTCCCCCCCAAAGCCTGCCCTGAGCAATGTCGAAGGGTTGGGGGGGATGAAGGGGGGGCGCAACAAGGTGCTGGTCATCGGCGGAGGGAACTCGGCTATGGATGCCGCCAGGACTGCCAGACGAACCGCCAGCGGCCCGGTGACGGTCGTCTACCGGCGCACTCGCCAGGAGATGCCGGCTATCGAGAAGGAGATCGAAGAAGCTTTGGCCGAAGGCGTCATCCTGAAAGAATTGGCCTCTCCCACCAGGATCATTCTGAGGGAAGGCAGGGTTGCTGCCCTGGAGTGCATTCGGAACGAGCTGGGAGAGCCTGGCGAGGACGGGAGGAGAAGGCCGCTCCCCATTGAGGGCAGCGAATTCCAGATCGAGGCCGATTCCATCATCGTGGCCATCGGCCAGATTCCAGACGTTGCTTTCCTCAACGGAAGCGCGGTTGCACTCCGCGAGAATGCGACGATCACTGCCGTCTCCGAGACCGGCCTTGCGGGAGAAGAGCGGGTCTATGCTGGCGGCGACGCCGTGCGGGGACCCGCCACCATCGTCGAGGCCTGCGCCGACGGGAGGCGGGCCGCCGAGGCCATTTGCCAGCAGTTGGGTGTGCCGTTTGAACGGCCGTCAGCTCATCCCTTTGACAGGCTCAGGGCACCGCTTCCTGTGCTCTCTGGGGAAGAAATCGTGCAAGTGAAGCGGGCCCGGGCAAGAAAGGCGGCGCAGCACGAGGCGGCGGTGCTCCCGCCCGATCAGCGTGGCGGCTTCGACCTGGTGGAAATGACCCTGACAGAGGAAGCGGCCCTGGCTGAAGCGGCCCGGTGTCTGCAATGTTCGACTCTGTGCGACAAGTGCGTGGAGGTATGCCCCAATCGAGCCAACTACGCCTTCCTCGTCACGCCCGTCGAACTGACGTTGCCCACAGTCTCTTGCCAGCAGGGGAAGCTGGTGGTGACCGGGGGGGAGGTCTTTCAGATCGAGCAGCCCCGGCAGATCCTCCACGTGGACGACTTCTGCAACGAGTGCGGCAACTGCGAGACCTTCTGTGTCCACGAAGGCAAACCCTACCAGGATAAGCCCAGGCTCTTCCTCCAGGAAGGCGATTTTGAGCTGGAAGAGGATAATGCCTTCTACGTCGAGAGAGACGCCAAAGAATGGGCCATCAGAAGGCGGGAGGGCGGGAAGGAGGCGCGTTTGTCGGTGGCAGACGGCAGCGTGATTTTCGAGAATGACCTGTTGAAGATGCGGCTCTACCCCGATTTCCAAATCAAGACCATGGAGTTGAAAGAGGAGTTCGAGGGGGCGTTTTCCCTGGTCGAGGCGGTGGAAATGGCGGTGATCCTCAAAGGCGTTTCCACATCTCTGTCTTTCCTGCCTTCTGAGGGGGCGTAACCATAACGAGGGACAAAGGACTAAGAATCAGGGGAGCAGGGGGCTTACAGGCGATCGGGGATTTGGCGCTTGCCCTGAGCGTAGCCGAAGGGTCGAAGGGAGCCCCTCAGAGCAACTTTGGATCCACTGATTATTTCAGGAATTCTGCGATTGCGTTCTGATCAATACTATGTTATAATAATACAGGCGAAGTAGGTTGCGGAGTGACTTTACAGTCAACTTGTCACTACGCCAGTAGCAAGTGGGAGGATAATATGGCGGAAGAATATGTGTCAGACGAAGAAATGACCGTCCTTACGGCGAAGGAGGCTGCTGAGTATCTGCGGGTGAGCCTATACACTCTGAAGAGGATGGAGGTCGAGGGAGGTTTGATGCCATTCCGCACTCCAGGAGGTCATCGCAGGTACAGCCTCAAGATGCTGGATGAATATCTCGAAAAAAGCCGCGAGCCTTCTCACCGCCGAGAGTCAGGCAGCGAGTCTGAAGTTTAATAGCCGAAGGCGGCCGAAGACCTGGTCAGGGTTGCGTCTGGCAGTTGGCAAGAAACTCGCGCAGGCTGAAAGTGGTATCAAGATGGTTCATTAATGATATTGGGAGGATAATGATGAAAACGCAGTCTAAGATCATCACTCGAACGTTTCTCGTAGCCATCATGACAGCCCTGCTGCTGGTTTCATCTGTGGCAGGACTGGCTATCACAGCCGATAGCCCCTGCGACGAAGTTTGCGTGGACCCAGGTTGTGTGGCCGTACCCACTGATTGGCTGGGGCCCATCCCCATCACCGACACTTTCATCATCTACCCCACCCGCGCCTGCCTCTGCGAGAACGGGAGCCAGGTGGAAGGAGAGGGCGAGTTCTTCCTGCCCAACATCCAGACCGACCAGGGAACGGACGGCATCTACGTCAAATTCGTCATGGACGTGGTGAGCCTGTATCCGCTGCTATTGGAGCCCCAGTGCGTCCAGTTCACCGGCACCTGGGAAGAAGGCGTCCCCATCGGTGAGACCGGCTTCCTGTTGACCAGCATGGAGGGGGAGGTGATCCTCGAGCCAGAGCCCTCCGTGCAGGTAACTGGCACCATCGAGAGCGAGCAGCAGATGCCCGGCGATGGCCCCGCGGTGACTGGCGAGGGATCACTTTGGGTTGACCTCGAAGAGCCCTACGAGGTGGACTTCGAGGGAACCCTGGAGGTATTTGCCATCGGGGCCGTCCAGGCGGCCATGACCCTGGATCAGAACTGGGGCTTCGCCGGGAAGGTGATCCTGGAATCGCCAGGCTGCGAAGGGGGTGTCTTCCTCCACGTGTGGGAGGAGGGCGACGAGGTTTACGGCTTCGCCGGCAGCGCATCGCTGACGTGTACCATCGAAGCCTATTCGCTGACCCCTGAGGGCTGGCCTGACTGGCTGCCCGGCATCCCTCCCGGCATACCCACAGAGGACATCATCGTCACGGCGGACGGCGAGCTGGGCGATTTCTGCCTGACCTGCGACGAAGGCGAGTGCGTGGAAGAGGCCCACGGCGTCTGGGCTGGCACCGCCCTCGACCTGTCCCTGCCAGAGTCCGTGGTCGAGCCAGGCACCATCACTGCGCGCTTCTTCATCTCCCCGACGGGCATCATGTCCGCCACCACCAACCTGGGACTCTGCGAAGAGACGAGCCAGACGACTGTGGACCTCAGTGGGGATGAGGCATGCAGCCCATCTTTGTTCTGCCTGAACCAACCGCCGACTATGACGATCACCAGCCCCAGCGCAGCCGAGGAGCCGGGCAGTGAGAGCTATACCATCCGCTGGACGGCCAACGACGCCGACGACGAGGCCGTCGTCTCACTGTACTACGACCGCGACGGCACGGGGCGCGATGG
>CAZVCJ010000044.1:0-25908 GCA_964625745.1 uncultured Anaerolineae bacterium
ATATCACTGTATTTCATTGACTATAACGATATAGTCTGAAGTTTCTACCGCCTTTTGGGCTGTATCTGTGGGTTTCTAGTAGTTTCAAGAAGTTTTCTTACGTAAATAATGTGTTTCACCACCTTTGATTGGGTCATCTTTTAAGCCTGTTTACGTAAACCAGGGTTTTCATCCCCAATTCAATTGACGCTGCTGTGTCAACGGGTGAGAAGAGAAACAAGGCCACTAACAGTTAGTGTTGGTGGCCTTGTGTACGTCCGAGGTTTGGAGTCGTTACTCGTTGACTCGTCACCTGTTGACTTGTTCCCCGTTAACTCGCTACAGCCCCATCTCTTTCTCAACCTCGGCTAAGGTTTCCTCGAAGATGGCCAGGCCCTCATCCGCAATGTCCTGGGATATGTTGAGGGCCGGCATGAAGCGAACGGTATTTGGGCCGCAACCGAGGAGGAGCAGGCCCTTCTCGAAGGCCCGCTGGACGATCTGGTTGCGTATCTCCGGCGCTGGCTGCCTGGTCGCCTTGTCCTTCACCAGCTCGATGCCGATCATCAGCCCCTTGCCTCTCACGTCGCCTATGCTCGGATGAGCGTCTGTGATCTCGTTCAAACGATCCATCATCCGCTGGCCAACGCGGGCCGCGTTCTCCATGAAGCCGCCCTCTATCAGCTTGATGGTCGCCAGGGCTGCTGCACAGCAGACGGGGTTTCCGCCGAAGGTGCTGGCGTGAGCCCCAGTCTCCCAGGTCATCAGTGATTTCCTGGCCACCATTGCCCCGAGGGGCATGCCAGAGGCAATCCCCTTGGCCATGCAGACGATGTCGGGCTCCACCCCCCAGTGCTCAATGGCGAACATCTTGCCGGTGCGCCCGAAACCTGTCTGGATCTCGTCAACAACGTACAGGATGTCGTACTTTTCCATCAATGCTTTGAGCCGACCGTGCCACTCTGGGGGTGGCACTATATAACCTCCCTCGCCCTGGATGGGCTCGACAAAGATGGCTGCTACTTCGTCAGCAGGGATCAGGTAGCGAAAGATGGTTTCCTCGATGTAGTCTACGCAGTAGATGTCGCAGGATGGATACTCCAGGTTAAAGGGGCAGCGATAGCAATAGGCGTAAGGCACATGCGTCACCCCTGGCACCAAAGGCGCGAAGCCCTTGCGTTGCACGTACTTCGATCCGGTCAGGGATAATGAACCCATGCTGCGGCCGTGGAAGGCACCGATGAAGGCCAACATGCGGAAACATCCCATGCGGTAGCGGGCCAGTTTGAAAGCTGCCTCTACCGACTCGGTACCCGAGTTAGTGAAAAAGACCTGGGTCTCCTCATCTATCGGGACCAGGGCATTGAGCTTCTCCGCCAGCTTGATCTGGACGGGGTAGTAGAAGTCTGTCCCGGACATGTGGATGAACTTCTCGGCTTGCTCCTGGATGGCCTTGACAACAGTGGGATGGGCGTGGCCCGTGGCTGTGACGGCGATGCCGGCATTGAAATCAATGAAGCGATTGCCGTCCACGTCCCAGACCTCCGAGCCCTGACCGTGGTCCATCACAAAGGGGTAAGAACGGGTGTAGGAAGGAGAGACAGCGGCTGCATCCTTCTCGACCCATGCCCTGGCCCTGGGGCCAGGTAGTTGCGTTTTGTTGACCATTTTGATTCTATATCCTCCTTGATATTAGATGTAGTAACGGGGTAACGAGTAACAGGTAGCGGGGAGGCGTCTCCCTCGTCACTTATTTCTCGTTCCTCATCACTCATTTCTCGTTGCCTCGTTACTCATGTCATCCACCAGCGACGAGGTGAATGACCTTTACCGCGTCGTTGTCCCCAATCCTCGTCGTTCCGTACTCGCTCCTGGGGACGATCTTGCCATTCACCGAGACTACGACCATCGGGAAGGTGAACTTGAGGATCTTCAAGATAGAGTTCACGGTCGTTCCCTCTTGCCACTCGACGTCGAACTTGTTATTGACTCGAATCATCTCGCTATCCCTCACCCTCCCCCGCCCTTCGGGCATCCCCTCCCTCTCCCAAACCTTGGGAGAGGGAGGGGGCCTCTTGGCGCTACTCGATGTGTTGTCTCACCAGTTCCAGCACGTCGGGGAAGTCTATGTGCAGCCGCTTGAGGGTTTCCGGGGTGGGAATGCCGTCGGGCGTCCAGCCACGGCGCTTGTAGACGACATCAATCAACAACTCGTACTGCTCCTCGCGGTACGCTCGCAGGGCGGCCATCTTCTCCTCGGTGGTCTTGCCCTCTGGGTCGCATCCCACCAGTTCCTTGAGCTGCCTGTCGTATCGCTCGGTGCGGGATTCGTATTCCTCGACCGTCACCGGCCCCATGGAGCGATAGGGGATGGCGTCGTGCTGGCGGGTGCCGAATCCCATCTTCAAGTTGAAGACGCGCTGGAAGTTGTACACCTGCTCGGACATGGTGATGAGGTCTTCTTTGGTCACTTCCCGTCCCGTCACGCCGGAGAAAAGCTCCACGTAGTTCTGCACGTGCTCCGGTATCTTGGACGGCTCGTCGGTCTCGGCGTTGTCCGTCGGCGTGATGTCGTTCCAGGGTAGCTTGCACAGCCCGCACAGCCCGAACCAGGTGCGCCATACGGGGAAGTAGTGCAGAGCTTCTGCCTTGTCCTCGAAGGTGGGCAACTGGTTGTTGACCATGTCCATGAAGATCAGCCAGGCCTCGTCGTGCTGCGGACCTTTGCTGGCCAGTCCGTAGCCGCCCTGCTGGGCCAGCGATTCCTTGGTCACGTACTCCGAGTACTCCAGCCCCTTGGCCTCCATGCCGATGTCCTGCATGAACCGAGGATCGCCACCATACTCCTGGGCGAAGATGTGTTTCATGCGGCGGATGCCCTGCCCGACAATAGCGCCGAAACCCTCGCCCTGCCCCATCTGATGCAGCAGCTCGAGGGCAGCGTCGGCGTTGCCGAAGTTCAGATCCAATCCGTCAGTGATTTCTTTGTTGAGGATGCCCGCTTCGTAGCACTCCATGATGAAGGCGGTGGAAGTGCCGAAGGAGATGGTGTCCAGGCCGTAGGTGTCGCAGTAGAAGTTGATCTCCAGGAGCGCGTCGGGATCGAAGATGCCGCAACTGGAGCCGCAGCCGGCGATGGTCTCGTACTCTGGGCCATCAACGATCACCACCTGCCCTTTGTATGGCCCCGTCCTGACTGTGTATCCATCCACGGCGTGGGAGCAGCTCATGGTGCAGCCCAGCCAGCAGCCGTCAGGTAGGCCCTGGGTGAACTTGCTTTCCCACACTTCCCTCGACAGCCTTTCGACTTCCGGGTGTGCGCCGAACTTGAAGTTGTGCACTGGCAACAGATCGTAGTCGTTCATGATTGTGACCAGGTAAGCCGTGCCTGTATTGCGCATTCTATTCTGCACCGCATCGTAATCGCGGATCTCCTGGTTGATCCTGGAGCCTACCTTGGTGATGCGCTTCCTGTCCGCGGGGTTGTTGGCAGCCGCTTTGCCGCCGCCGTACTTGACCACCAGGGCTTTGATCTTCTTATCCCTGAGAACCGTGCCGATGCCGCCCCGACCAGCCTGTTTGAAGCGCACCTTCTTGCGGCGCACGTCGTACCAACTGAAATTGAGGCAGCCGATGAGGGCGTGATCGGCGCCGCTTCCCGCCGAGACGGTCGAGATGTCGCGCTTCTCCCGTTCAGTGTCGGCGAACATCTCCGCCATCTGCTCCCCAATGAGGTGGCTGTCCACGGCTTCCTCAGGCGCCTCCTCGATGGTAACCTTCCCCTCGTTCCCGTCAATGAAGACGATCACGTCTTTCTCGGCCTGGCCCTGGATCTCGAGGGCATCCCACCCTGCGAACTTGAGCAGCGGGCCGAAGTGGCCGCCCACGTTGCTATCCATCACCGAGTGGGTCGTGGGCGAAATACTAACCACCAGGCTCTTGCCAGCGCCGGGGTATTGGGTGGTCCCGCCGATGGGGCCGGAAGCGATGACGATCTCATTCTCTGGATCGTTCCATTTCGTGTCGCCCGTGACCCCATTCCACAGCAGCCACAGGCCAAAGCCCTTGCCACCGGTGAACACGTCCTTCATCTGCTGGGTCACCGGCTTGCTGGCGATAGCGTTGTCGGAGAGGTTGACGTAGAGCGTTCGGTTGGCATAGCCCTTCTCCACTTCGCTCAACTCATAATCGAACTCGGCCAGCACCTTGTGGGCTTGCCTCATCTTCTGGATGTCTTTTGTGCTCATAACTCATCTCCTTTGATGTTGATTTGAAAGCGGCCTAAAGGATATAACAACTGGGGGAAAAAGTCAACTCTGGGGAGCTACATCACGGTTCGAGGTCTCCGTGTCCTGGGCCCAATGAGCGGGGTTGCTGCGGCGGTCGCCGAAGTCGCGGAAGTTGATGGGGATAGCCTACAATGCTGCAGTCCGCGCCGCCGTAGCGCAGGGTCAGGTCGTCGGGTTCGGGGCGCTGGACAGTGAAGTTGGGCCAGAGGCGTTGTTGGAAAGTGGTTTTACTCATAAAAGCGGATACGTCCAAACTCCCATCCGTTTATCCGTTGTTTATCCGTTGCATCATCAGCGCCCGCCGCACCATGTCCAGCGCCCGGTTCACCAGCCAACCCATGGCC
The DNA here is from genome assembly GCA_964625745.1 of uncultured Anaerolineae bacterium. Lineage (GTDB taxonomy): Bacteria > Chloroflexota > Anaerolineae > VGOG01 > VGOG01 > CAZVCJ01. The sequence continues at coordinate 4,613 of CAZVCJ010000044.1, forward strand.
CGCTCAGTATGCCCCCCATACTGGAAGGTCTTGACGCTCACTTCCTGGCCTGTGTCCAGGGCGATGTGCATGGGCTGCCGCTCTGCTGGATCGTCGGCGATGGGGGCTCGCACCCATACCGCCAGGCAGAAGTCCACCTCCAGAAAGGCACGTCCCTCCCGCGCCGCTGCCTGGGCTGCCTGGGCCGAGAAATCGTCCGCCTTTTTGAACTGCGACCGAGGCAGATCCAAGAAGCCGATGGCCTCCTCCACTGTGTCAACGAGCAGGCAGTTCCCCAGCACGGCGGGGCCATCTGGCGCGTCAAAGATGCGATGGCTGACCATGCCGTCTACCCCACACTCTACGGTGCCCAGGGTCAACTCCCGTTCGGCGAGCATCCGAACCACCACCTCCGCTACCGTCTCGTCTCCCGCTCCGTAGATCACCTCTCCCAGCCGCTCCCGCACCTGCCGCTCCATCTCCGCGATGAGCCGCTCCGCCTCTTCCTCGCTGAGCGCCTTGGCCACGATGCGCACGTCGGTCTGGCCCGGGTGGGCAGCCAGCCCCACGGTGGGATTGGTGCTCTCCATCAGATCGCCGATGCGCGAGTCCACCTGTGACTCCCCGATGCCCACCGTGCGCAGCACGCGGGTCTTGATCACCTCCTGGTGGCCCAGCTTGCGCTTGAGGTAGGGGATCACCTCGTGGTCCATCAGATACTCCATCTCGTGGGGCACGCCGGGCAGCACGATCACGTCGCCCCGCTCATCCTGGACGATGAAGATGGGTGCGGTGCCCACCGGGTTCTCGATGGCGATGGCGCCTTCGGGCTTGAAGGCCTGGCGGCGGTTGTTCTCGCTCATGGGATGGCCCCAGCCGCGAAAGCGCTCCTCGATCCAGCCCAGCATCTCCTGGTCCAGCACCAACTCCCGGCCCGTGGCCCGCGCCACAGCCTGGCGAGTGACGTCGTCCACCGTGGGACCCAACCCGCCGCTGCAGATCACCACGTCGGCCCTCTCCAGAGCCTCTTCGATGCAGTCAGCGATGCGCCCCTCGTTGTCCCCCACCGTCAGGCGATGGTACAGGTCAATGCCGATCTCAGCCAACTGTCGGGAGATGTAGGCCGCGTTGGTGTCCACGATGGCACCTAGCAGTAGTTCTGTTCCAATGGAAATGATCTCTGCTCGCATAGGTCACTCCTCCGCCTTCACCACGTCAGTCCTCCATGTCCTCGAAGAGGTCTCCCAACTCCCTCTCCCATACCTCGCTGAGAGGCATGAAGGACATCTCTACGAAGTCCCTGGTCAGGCTCTCCACGTACTCTCTTACTTTAAGCTGTGGCATCGCCCTTTCCAGCTCATCAATCTTGTAATCCATTGACGAAGTGAGTTCATCGCCCTGCCTCCTGAGGCCTGACAGATCCACCTCCAGGTCGAACATGTGGTTCAACCTTGTCGTGAGGTCATACCAGGCCTTGAAGTCATTCTCTATCCTCAGGCCCTGGAGGTGCGTTGAGAGCTCTGAGAGGTCATAAGCTGGAACAAAGGCATAGAAGACGAGAAACTCTACTTCACTTTGCTCCGCCCTATCAACGAAGTACGTGCCGATGGTTGCCCCGCCTTCGTAGTTGGAGAACTTGACCGCGTATTCGGCAAGCTCGACCTTCATCTCTGGAAGACTATAGACGCAAGATACTTCCCTATCCCTGTCATAAGGCATGGCACCATATACCCCGCCAACTGCAGCGACTCTTCTCACGCCCAATTCCTTCACGGCGTGAAAGAAGGCCTCTGCATATAGTTCCACGTTCAGGTGAGGCTCTTCTCCCAGGAAAACGACCAGACCCTTTCTGTCATCGCCCGAATAATAGAACTCGTTCTTCCTGATTCTTAGTTCTTGCCTATACCCTTCGTCAAGCTTTACCTCTGGTCTCAAAAAATGGTGAGTACCAGGGATTTGGAACAGGTAAAACCTGTCAGACTTGATCTCCCCGATTCTTCTCGCACCGGTTTGGTCTATGAGGTATTGAGGCAAGCCTGATGAAATAGCGCCGGCGTCTGCCCATTGGTGCCAGCCTGCTATCATGTATATCTCCTCAGCGAGAGGCTTTTCCCATAGTTCGACTAAATCGTTCATGTGTATCACCTCCAAGTTTGTTCACTGTACATCGTGCTAACCCGACACCCCAAGCCACAATTGATAGAGTCCAAAACATGCCAGGGCAACGACTGACATCCCCAGCATGGCGCGGTTTACCTTTGGGCCAAGCTGCCTGGCTGTGCCGAAAAGCACAATGATGCCTGCCAAACTGAGAATCATTGCCGCGTAGAAGCCAGCCAGAAAACCGATCCCATTGGCTGGAGCTTCGCGCCAACCTTTTAACAAAATGGGGCCAGTGACCAGACTCCAATAGATGTACGGGCCAGGATTCAACACGTTCATCATCGCCGCTCTGAACAGACTCCGTTGTCTGGATGGGGGCGCCGCCACGCTTGCCGTGCCAAAGTTGCGCCACGCGATGAAAGCGCTCACTGCCAGGTAGAGGACGAATAGCCCACTGGCGACGTAGAGGAATCGCTGCATCCCCTCTGGCACCTGGCTCAACACCAGCAAGACCAGGGCGATGATGGGGCCGTCGCTGATGAGAGGGGCGAGGGCTGCAAGCAGGGTGTTTCGCCACCCGTTGTTCAACGTTTGCGCTATGATGTAAGCCTGAAAAGGGCCAGGCTGCACAGCAGCCGCAAAGCCGTAGCCAATTCCCTGTATCACGTAGACGGGCACGGTCTCCTTTGCCTCTGGCCGCACCGGCCTGAAGAGCCGGTGCTAGGAGCTTGTCGGAGAAGACTTCGGAAGTCTCCATAGTAGCTCAAGCTTGCAGGGATTTCAGTCGATTTCAGGTAGTTGATGCACTAAGAGTTCTCAGATCAAGACTTCCGAAGTCTGGGAGCACGCCCTCTCCGACAGGCTGCTAGAGGATCTTTTTGGCATGTTCTGCTCTCCAGCGCCGCCTGTTCCACGGCGGCGCGGGTCAGGCAAAAGCGCAAGGAATTCGTGAAGACCTGCTTATTCAGATGCTCACTCTTCAGGAACGCTGTACGGGTAGCACCGAATATCAACGTAGGCGAACCCTGTCTCGGCGCGCTTCTCCTGTTCCTGAATCCAGGCTTCGATCCCTATCTCTCGCATTCTCTGCCCGTCTGCAATCAGAGTCGGATAGCCTTTCGCGAGAGCAAGCACCCGCTCACAGGGGTACTCCTCGCAGAAGGCACAGATTTCAACTCCTCGTTGGCGGGCGCATTTTCTGATGCCGCAGAAAGGTGGCCCACCGCCTTGCCGACATCCAGGGCAGGCTTTGTCAGGATCGCAGAGGTCGGTCAGGAACTCCCAGAACTCATTGAATCCAGTGAGTTCCTGGCCCCAGAACTCGTAGCCCTCGTTGGTCATTGATGCCCTGAGCGCGCTCGCCTGGCATGGGATACGCCCACGCTGAGCGCAGAGGCCACAGTAGAGCCCGCAATATGTGATCAGCCTGAGATCTTCCATAACCTTCTCCTTGAGTTTTGCATTGTCAGCTATTCCAGAGGGGCCAGCTCAATTTCAAAGAGCCTGGGCCAAAGCTTTCCGGTAACGAACAACCGATCATTCTCTGCGTCATAGGCGATGCCGTTGAGAACGTCCACTGGCTCAGTACGATCCTCCGGACTCAGAAGCCCTGCCAGTTCTATCCATCCGATTACGTCACCAGTATCAGGTGCGACCCTGGCGATGCGGTCCGTTTGCCACACGTTGGCGTAGATTTCTCCCTGAACGTATTCCAGTTCGTTGAGCCTGGTCAGCGGCCCATCCTCGTCGCGTACTTCAATCCGACCGATTTCCTCAAAGGTCTCAGGGTCCAGGAAACGAAGCGTCGAGGTGCCATCGCTCATGATCAAGCGCTCTCCATCGTGCGTGATGCCCCAGCCTTCAGTTGGATAGTGGAACTCTTCTAGCAGCTCAAAACTGTTCTTATCGTAGACGAAACCGACACCGGATTGCCAGGTCAACTGGATGATCCTTTCACCGAAGATGGTTATGCCTTCACCAAAGAGCTGGTCTGGCAACTTGCGGATTTGCAGGACATCTCCAGTTGTCAATTCCACTCTGCGCAAAGTGGAGTATCCCTGCCGCCCTGTTCCTTCATACAAAACACCGCTTTCAAAAACCAATCCTTCGGTGAAAGCGTTCCGGTCATGAGGATAAGCATTGACGACCTCGTAGGTGAAGGTATAAGCAGCAGGCGTGGGTGTGCTTGTTGGCGTTGGGTTGGGAGTGAGAGTTGGCGTGGCAGGAGGAGTCACCATAGGAGTGGCTGTAGGCAACTCAGCAACAGAAGTAGCGGTCGGAGCAGGCCCGCAGGCCGCCAGTAGTGAGATGCTGAGGCACACTACCAGAAGCGAAGATTTGATGTTTCTCTTACTCCCCACAACCGGTCCCATTCAACACCACGTCGCGTTCCGCCACCGTCAAGTGGCGATATTCGCCTTTCTTGAGCTCTCCCAGTTCCAGCGGCCCGATGGAGACCCGCACCAGCCTCAGCACGCTCACGTCCAGCGCTTCTAGCATGCGGCGGATGTGACGGTTCTTGCCCTCATCCAGAACGATTTCCAGCCAACTGTTGCGCGGGCCGTGACGCAGCAGACGCACGCTCCTGGCTCTCAAGGTCTCCCCCGCGTCAACGACTCCGCTCTGCAGTTGTTGCAGCAGGTGGTCATCGGCCACGCAGTTGATTTGTACGTGGTATGTCTTGTCCAGATGCGTGGCGGGGTCCAGAATACGCGCTGCCCATTGGGTGTCGTTGGTGAACAGCAACAACCCCTCGCTGGCCTTGTCCAGCCGCCCTACCGGAGATACCCAGGGCAGGGAGGAATCGGTCAGACAGTGGTATACCGTCTCGCGCCCTCGCTCGTCGGTGATGGTGGTCACCAGGCCGCGGGGTTTGTTCAGCATCAGGTACACTTTGGCAGCCGCTGTGACCCGTTGCCCGTCCACCGTGATGCGGTCACGTCGAACGTCTACCCGCCAGGACGGCGCTCGCTGGACAGCGCCATTGACCTGCACTCGTCCTGCCTGAATCAGGGCTTGGGCCTGGGTGCGCGAGCAATACCCCAGTTTCGAAAGCGCCCGCGCCAGGCTGACTTTTGCCTGGGATGGTTGGCGTGTCCTGTTCATGGGTCTTTCAGGGAATGACTTCTTATACTCCCACCCAGCGACTTATCAGCCGTCATAAGGCCCCAGGAAGCGCTTGCCATCGAAGTGAATGAGATGCGTCCCTGCTTCCTTGACCCAGACCTCTGTTTCCCAGGAGATGTCACCAATGTACCTCGCCATGTCGCTGCGAGTGAGGAAGGCCGTAACATAAACCAGCCCAGGTCGCGCATCCTGGAAAAGCGCTGCTAATTCCTCCCGGCGCTTGGCGTTGACTGGGCCGTGACTTGTAACCGCCTCAATTAGAACCAGCCAGTCTTTCTCGACATGATGGATCACTACATCGGGCATCTTCCCATGGACATCCACCGTCACGCCCAGAGCTCGGAGCGCTTCCTCGTCGAAATACCTCCACTTATCGCCTGTATCGCCCACATAGATAACATAACCACCGGGCACGAACCTCGGTGCAAACTCATCAACGATGGCTTTCATGAGTCTGCTGTGCGCGCCTGGTGTCAGATAGACCTCCTGTCCTTCTGCCAGCGTTACAGGAACCATCTTCAACTCGCGCGCTCGTGCGTAACGCTGCTTCAACGTCACCACTGATCCCAAGTAGGTTTTCAAGTTGTCCGCCCAGGCAGGCATTCCACAGGTCCTGAGCAATCTGAGGGCAGTCGGTTCAATCTGGTAGCAGAACCTGGGACTGTTGACCGGCCTGCTTGGGTCATCTGGGTTAGGCACGGCGAGACCAGCATCCACGAACTGGTGCATAGTCTGCCTGCGGAAAGTCTCACGGGTGTTCGGGGCGTATTGCTTTCCGTAATGGTCTCTACAGAAATCCATGATAGGCGTAATACCCATCAGAGGGTCTCCTGCCTCGGCCCAGGGCGTTTCCGGTTTCAGGTCCAGCAGCGCCAGCAGGGTGAGGGCGGAACGCTCGTTCTGTTGGCCCCTTGGCATACCAAGAGTCTTTAGAATCTCCAGTGCGTCGTCAATCTTCTGCTTTGCAGCCACAGGATCAGGGGATTGTATGTCTGCCATTCGATGGATCTCCTTTTCCAACAATTCATCAATTTCCCTTTGGGATGGGAATTTGTCTCCGACACTTGCACCAAGTGCCTCCAGGACCTCCTGGCTCGGATACCGCAGCATCCTGAGGTCGGTTGCATTGACTTGAGTGTGACCGTTGAACTGACGGAAGTAGCTATCCACCAGAGTCGAGTTCAGAAAAACAGCGAGGCCCTTTACCAGTTCCGTGGGCAGTCCGGCATGGTCACGATGATAAACATTCAGGTGATTTTCAAAACCCACATACGGGGCCGAAATCTGTTTCCGGTCATAGATGGCAGCCACGATGCGACGGCGTTCCTCTTTGGACGAGAAACGCTTGACGAGAACATAGTCTCCAGAGGGCAACAGCAGGGATTCAGTCCGCGAGGCCAAAGCAATTGCATTTGGCTTCTTGCCACCAGGCTTGGGCCATCGGACGAACCCATTGTGAAAATGGGTTGGATATACGAGAGGCATGGCGTCCTCACCAGGATCCGCCCGCAAGAAGTCTTTAGCCCGAAAGTCAACGACACGCCCCGTGGAAACGGCAATCCCAAGATCGTCCAGAGAGTGCGGGAAGACGCTTATCCGATCCAACACGAATTGATCCATTTCGCTGGTAGCAATGTGGATAATCAAGTCTGGATCATCGGGCTTGACGACTTGTTCATAGTCCACTTCGCGGACAGTCATGCTTTCCTTAGCTGGGCCATGACTGGCAGAGATGAGAACCCTTCCCCGCTTACCGCTCTTGACTGCATGGAAGATGATGTTTTCTTGCAGAACATCGTCAGTCCTGAACGCTTCCTCCCTTGACTCAAAAACGTGGATGCGACGCAATGCCATAGCTTTCAGGAATAACTTGCGGAAAGGCTTAAAATAGGGGCCATTGCAAAAACTGCGGGGGGTAATGGCGACCAGCTCGCCGCCTGGTTCCAATAGGTCAATGGCAATCGCGAGGAAGGCAGAGTACAAATTGCCAGTTTCTATGCCAATGCTGCTGAGCAGACGACGATGCCTTGAGTCACTTCGGATTTTTTTGTACGGAGGATTCAGAATAGCGCGGTTGAATGAATGGCGCTCGACGGGGAACAGTCCTCCCCTCAGCATTTCCACACCCGCACTGATGAAATCTTCTTCTAACACCTTCCCAACGAGTTCCACCCCGCGTTCCTGACATACCTCTTGACATTCAACCAGCGTGGAATGGAGGTATTCAACCAACAGTGGCTCCAGCTCGTAAGCTATGACTGAAATACTGCGCGGTCGTGCATCACGCTGGCAACCCTCCTCCACGAATGCCACTGTCAGAGTTCCCACCCCCGCTCCCGCATCTAGCAGGCGGAGTTCTGGCGACGAGTCCCCAAACAGAGAGGCCATGAATCGGGCCACAGAGGGCGGTGTGAAAAACTGCCCCATTTTTGACCGCTGTTCAGCATCCAGCTTGCGGCACGCATCAACGCGATAGAGATCTACGCGTTCTGTTAGACCTTCCACGCTAACCACATCTGTGATTGAATTGACCTTATATTGACTTGACACTTCCATAGCTTACAGTCAGTCCACTAACCACAGTACGCGCCCACCACACCAAGCAGCTTTTCAAACTCGCTACCATCCAACTCCGTAAGCCTCCGCGATGAGACGCTCTCTAGACCATTCCTGGGCACGCCGCTACGAGCCCGCTGTGTCAGCATCGTCGTGCGACTCGAGATCCTTCGCGCACCGGAAGCCCACATTGAAATCCGCCCAGCCTGGCGGAAGCGCATTTCTGTAGTACACCCGGTTACAAGACGCACCTGAGTGCCAACCACCCCCTCGGATGACCCGGAACCTGCCAGACTCGGGCCCCTGCGGATTCACCGAAGGACTCGACGAGTAGTAATCTGGATCGTAGAGATCCCAGACCCACTCGACAACGTTTCCCTGCATATCACAAAGGCCAAAGCCGTTTGGGGGGTAGCTGCCGACGGCGACCGGGCCGCCCTTGCCTGACCGGTTGTAGTTCCCGTCGGATGGTTGGAGCGTGTCACCGTTGGGGAAGCTCATGCCTACCAGCCCCCCTCTGGCTGCGTACTCCCACTCGGCCTCAGTCGGGAGTCGCTTGCCACACCACTCCGCATACACAGTAGCATCGTACCAACTCACCGTAATCACTGGATGGTTCGGGTAGTCCGGGCCACACCGGAAACCGTCCATGCCCCAAAAGTCTGGTAGGCGGTGTCCCGTTGCCTGGCAGAACCTCAGATACTGCCCGTTCGTCACCTCATACTTGTCCATGTAGAAGGAGTCAACGTACACCTTGTGAACGGGGCTATGATCTCCCTCTGAATCCGAGCCCATGAGGAACTCGCCACCAGGTATCAAAACGAGTTCCCCAATCGAGCTATCCGAAGTAACGTTAGCCATCGTCAATTACCTCTTTTCTCATCATCTTCACAGGGCCTTCGCTCCAGTTGGTTGCATAATGGTCGTGTTCAGCCGCGCCGCGTAGCTTAGCGAAGCGGCGTCGGCTGAACACAGTGTTAGCCCGCATGTTAACCACGGACAATGGTCACTGAGTTTCGAGAACTGGCATAGGGAATTTACAACTACAACTCTGCTAAATCTTGTCTCCAAGTGGCGACATATCTTTGAACTGTGGCGTCTGACAGTTTATTGCCGATTCTACTGCATCAAGAGTATGATCAACGTGAAATGGTTCTAGAAGAGACATTTGTTCGTGTACTAGCTCTTGCCACTCCTCGAAGGACATAGCTTGAATCTCTCGAACACGTTTAACAACACCACATCCTGTATTAGCGTGTGCAAAAGGTGGCAGCAAGATATCTGAACCGCGATAATCAGCTGGTACTAAAGGAATACATCCACCGATTACTGATTCAAAGATCCGTTGAGTGAACTGGCCCGTTTTCATATATCGGTCAGGTGCTAATAGAACTGTCGCCACTGATTGCTGATAAAGCTCGACGACTCTCGATAAACCAATCCTCCCATGATGAGTCAAGCCAGGCACAGTAGCATATCGTGGCCATTTTCCATAAACGTGAACGGGAATATACTTTGCTGCACTAACAATATATTGATCATAAACACGATCTCGATCATATTGGTTACCAATGTAGATTAGCTCAATGGTGCGTCTGCCCCGTTCAGGGGGAACGCACAGATTGCCAGGCTCGACGGGAAAGAGGGCACGAGCGCGATCCGGGGCTGAGAGATATAAGCTAGGTTCCAAGACATACGTATTGGCTTTAACCAATGCTAAGCGATCATCCACTGGACTATGTGCAAGCTGTTGATCTTTATCCCAAACAACGATTGGCACACGCGATGCGTAATATCGAACCAACTCACGCTGTCGTGCTAGGTCAGGAGTATAACCAGGGATAGCGGGATTGTCATTGCGCCCTGGAATCGGCCAACGCCACTCTAGAAACAAAACATCAATGTCTGGGAATCCCGAACCGTAAGTCTGTCCTAAGTCAACAGTTTCTCTTGCTTCAAATCTATCACGGTCCAGCTGAAGCATAATCACCTTGTAACCACGTCTTATCAATCCCCTAATCAAGGTCGGGCGGTGACTACGTCCTCCATCGGGTGTATCTACGATTCCGTTTCCAAGAAACCCCCAACAACTATACCCGATCCGCTTGCTCATCATAGTACCCCTTGAGAGCTTGTATCACGTTGCTTTCTCTAGAAATATTGGATGAGTGCATTTGATACGGTATCAAATCGCTCCAGCACTGATCAATCCTAAAAACCTGGACGGGACCACCACCTTTTGCTGTTGCTATCAGCCAAGCGGGTGCACCAACGATGAATTCCGCCAACCTTTGACGACATGCTCCACAAACAGTCTGTATTTTCTCACTATGTCCCACACATACTACAGCTATTAGTTCTCGCGTACCCTGAGTTACTGCATTTGCTAGGGCCACACTCTCTGCACAAAGAGTTAGGCCATATGATACAAATTCAACATTAGTTCCAGCGGCCATTACGGCTCTTCCTGATTTATCAAGTCCAAAAACGGCACTGCCAATGCTCTTATTTGAGTATGGACTGTAGGATAGTCCTTGTATTGTAACTGCTTGCTTTACGAGTTGTGCCACCAGAGCCTGTGGCAACAGCCATTCTTTTGCGTTCATCGTAATCAAACCTGGTCTGACTTCGTGGTATACGCTAATAATGTCGGACGCGCACAAGAAATGCCCACTCAATCTTGCGGATACTCAACCCCGCTTTTGGGGCCTCTTGGCCTATAGCTCCTAGCAAATTCTTCCATTGCTCTTCTGTAACGTAATAATGGTATCGGGGCGTACTAGCAAAATAGTCCAACAGTGCCTCAACTGTTGGGAAATCTACCCAAGATTCGACACATACCCTTTTCTCAACCTGCATTGCTGGTGGAAGCAGTTCGTCTATATTGAGTTCAGATATGCGAGATTCATCACGTGGCGCGTTATCAGATAAACCAAACTGAGCAAGTGCTAGGCGATACCATCTATCCATTTCAGCGTAGGTGTTGTGTCCCTTTGTTAGGATTAACAATCTGCCCTCATTGCGAAGTATGCGCGCTAATTCAAACAGGGCTATCTCTGGTCGTAACAAATGGTAGAGCATAAAGTTGGCACAAGCTGCGTCGAACCGTTGACTGGGTGCAGGTATCGCTTCGACATCACAAACACACCAGTGCAGATGTGGGTAACGTCGGTAGCCATTGAGTACCTGACCAGATGATATATCAAAGGCGAATACTGGATTCCCCGTTCGACTACTAACGAGATCCGCAAAATAACCGCTGCCAGCACCCGCGTCCGCGACGACTTCGCTAGGCTTCAAGTCTAGCAAGTCCAAGCCAATTCTAAGGATTTGTGCGGGAGTGCCGCGTGTGTACTGAGCAAGGGTTTGCCCCCTAAGCTCATATCGTCTCGGATCTCCATATAGTTTCTTCCTGATTGCCTCCTTGTCAGTATAGTCATCTGGCCGCCATCCTTGCCACCTTTGGGATAAACGCATCGGCTACTCTCCTGAAATGGCTGATTCTACTCGACTAACTCAGGTTCCTCAGCCGCCGCCTTCAAGGTATCGGCAAATTTCTTCCAGCCATATTGTCTAGCGCGATTCGCTGCACGAAGATCCCATTGCCGGCGTTGAGAACGTTCATGAAATGGGATCCTGCACAAAGCTGAGTAAATGAGGATTGTTGGCAAATCAATCTTGATCTGACGAACGGGAGCACCAGCACCAAAACTGTCTGCCCAGTATTGAATCAACTCATCCCATAATGATTCATCAATTGGTTTGTAGTAATCAATGAGCTGAGCGAAATCAGACGAAAAAGAAGCGGTTGACATAGCACCGAAGTCAATTGCGAAAGCAGTGCCACTCGAGACTATCCAGTTGCGCGGATTAGCGTCTTTGAAGACACCCTGCGTATCAACATTGGATAATGCACTGAGAAGCGGCTGTAGGCATTCGAAAATCTGCCACTCCTGATTGTCTATGGAGTATCGCGGCGTTCTCCAGATTCTGTACAGATTACTATACCAATCAGTCATAGAACGTAACCTTGGAGCATCCGAAGAGAGGGCCCGTCTGTGGAGTTCCCCAAGCCTAGAGACTACATTCAGCAATATTGGTTTTTGTTCAGCATATTCGATTTCATCAAGCCTCATACCCTTAATACGTCTTTGGACTAACCATCCCCCCCAGTAACCTACAAAAACACCCGGGGCGAGATACTTTGTCCACATTGCTTCATAGGATGTTGTGTACTTGAACATCCCCCGTCCCAGAAGACGTTTCGCTTTCATAGGCTGTTCTCTGTGGGAGTTCGCAGGTGTTGTGAGTACCACTGCCTGAGTTCTGCTCCGAGCCAACCAGTCACCGTCTCAGCTATTTGAACAGCAGCCCTTGTGTCATTGTTTTTCCATGCCCGATAACTCCGCATAATGAGACCAAAGTTCTGCCAACTGGGGTTTTCTACATCATGTCCTCTGACAAGATTCCTAAGAATGGCATCAAACTCTTCCCACTCAACTTGGAAGTTCTCAGGGGGCTCTTCCCTCAAGTTATCTAATACTTCCACACGTTTGGCAGACCCTAGGTCACGTGTGTAAAGATGCAAAGAGTCAACCCTGTGATGATAGCTACCGATTTCGCAGCCAACCCAGCCTGCCATCAGCTCATGCAGTAGTGTGTTAGTGAGGATATCATAAGGCATACCTAGCCAGATGTCTTGACTGCGCATTGTGGTTAACATGTGCAGACGGCCACCTCGCAGAAGGAACCGATGATTTAAGGTGCAGGCTACATCGCGATATCCTTGATAATCGATTTCAGGATCAAAAATCTGTATAACAGCTTGGCGAGTTTCGGGTTGACGAATCAACAATTGGCGAACAGTGTCGAGTTGGTCGAGATTCGCTTGCCACCGTCTTATGCGAGGTCCATAAGCACCTTTCAAAACCCCATTATCAGTGAATTGAAATAGGTTGGCATTGAATGTGAAAATCCAAGAAGCATCGCTCCCCGACAGAATCCACACTGCTTCCGCGACCGCAAATGCAGGGTTAATTCTTCGTTCGGTCACCTGTAAGAAACGATTGCGTGGATTCTCCAGCACCAAGTGAGCTGGACACACCTCGACGGTCGCTAGCCCACGAGGAGCGACCAATTGTCCTTCTTGTAGTACTCTCTGTATTACCTCCACATACAATTCACTGAAACTTTCACTTCTTACAAACAACATCAAGTATACCTCTTTTGTATCAAGAAATGCTCCATATCAAGGCATCTAACCCGGTACTGTAGAAGCAACGCAGGGCATCAGACGGTGAACACACAATTGGTTCTCCCTTAACATTGAAGGATGTATTAAGAATCATTGGAATACCCTTCAATTCATGAAAGGCGTGAATCAAGGAGTAGTACATGGGGTTCATATCCCTACGAACAGTTTGAATGCGTGCTGTATTATCAACATGCATAACTGCTGGAACTTTGCTGGCTTGGTTGGGTAAGAACTCCACAACTTCTAGCATATAGGGTAGATCCAAACTTCCGCAAGAGAACCATTTGTGCTGGTGTTCATGTAATACAGAGGGAGCGAATGGTCTAAACGGTTCGCGAAACTTCACTCGTGCATTGATACGGTCCTTTATGTCAGGGATAGAGGGATCAGCCAATATACTTCGGTTACCCAATGTTCGGGGACCACTCTCCATCCTTCCTTGAAACCAGCCAATTATGTTACCTTGAGTTAGTAAGCTCGCTGCTTTCTGTGCTGGTTTGTCTAGATACTCGTATGGTACGTCAGTCAATTCAAGCAAATATCGAATGTCTGCGTCATCGTATTTCGGACCGAGATACACTCGCTCTTGAACGTTAGGCCTAAGCCCAGTTTGCGCTGCATAAACATACAGAGCAGCTCCCAGCGCAGTCCCAGCATCATTTGCCGCAGGAGCAATGAATAAACCTCTTACGCCCAGCTGCGTCCGCACTCTGGAGTTGATAACACTGTTTAGGGCTACGCCACCAGCCATACATAAGTAGTGAGAATCGGTCAACTTCAATGCGCGTTCTGATAATGCTAGTACGGCTTGCTCTGTGCGAGCTTGCAGTGCAGCCGCTAAGTTGCGATGGTGATCAGTGATTGGCTCATCTGGTTTGCGTGCGGGACCGAATTTCTCCTCAAAGGCTGGTGTCAGTCGCCTACCGTCTGCCCACGAATAACGGCGTGCCACATATATTAGATTCAGGGTAAAACGCCCGTTGGGAGCGATGTGCAACACATTCTCAAAATCATAGACTGACGGATCGCCATATGCTGCCAAAGCCATTACGGTTCCTTCCCTATCGCCCCTTTTGTATCCTAAGTGCTGTGTTACAGCTCCATATAGATAACCTAATGAATGAGGGTCATAAATGGCTTCAATCGTAGTAATTGAGTTGCTTTCGCCGAGAGAGATGGTAGTTGTTGCACGCTCCCCAATACTATCTAGGGTCAGAATCGCAGCCCGCTCGAACGGGGACAAATAAAAGACATAAGCTGCGTGAGCTTTGTGATGTTCAACCCAAGTTATTGAACCACGGTAGTTCAGACGGTGACGTAGCAAATCGACTTCCCGCATAAATGATGCTGTCCATAGCCCGCGTTGGTAGGCAGCACGTATTCCATGTCGGGTGATAAGACCTGGCAAGTCGCGCGCAAAAGATGATAATACAATTCGAGGATTAAAATAGAAAGCAATATGATCAACCTCGTGGATTTTCAATCCAGCTTGGTCGAGACAGTACTTGATTGCCTGAACTGGAAATTCACCAGTGTGCTTGTGTCTGCTAAATCGCTCTTCCTCTGCAAAGGCAACGGGAGTACCATCAACAACTAGAGCGGCCGCAGCATCGTGGTAATAGGCACAAATACCCAAGATAATCACATGTGTTCGCTTACCTCCTCGTGGGCTAACAATTACTATGTGGAAGTTTTTCCGCATAGCTGCCTATACGCAGAAAGTCCGTTCCCGCAGCTCTCTACTCCCCTCCAAAAACTCCCTCCACGGCCCGTGGATGCCCTCCTCCGTCACGCCGTAGGGCAGTGCCGTCACTCCTCCACCTGGTTTGGGCGAACGAATCGCAATGCGTGGTTTCGAGCGAACGGATCGCAGAGCAGCATGTCAGGTGGCCCCTGGTTGCTAAAACGTGTACTTGACAAAGAAACATTTGTATGGTATAATATACCTAAATTAGCTATTTTGGATATTGCGAAAGAGGATATGATGATTACAAAGAGAATCAGTTCGACTCAGGCACAGAACAACTTTGGACAAGTCCTGGATGATGTCACTCGAAATCGCACCCGCTACATCATCGAACGTCGTGGCGTCCCGCAAGTCATCATACTCAGCTTTGACGATTTTGCCCATGTGCTGGATGACGAGAGTGAACGCCAACAGATGGATACTATCATAAGAGAACTCCGTCCTGGATACCACTTAGGGCAAATCATCGCCCCAACCTCTGGAACAGAATAGCAATCTTCCTCAATCAGGATGCTCCAATGACACACTTGACAGACTTGCGAAACCAACAAGTGAGGCAACTGAGACTGTTTGAGACAGATGAGGAACAGTTCGCTTTGACATCGGACAATGGGGGCTCACACTTCAACGATCCCTCTTTCGCCAGCAACAAGACAAGACCTGTCCACCGATGGGTTCCCTGGATCGCCGGATTCTCTGGTGATTTCGTTGGAGACGCTCTGGATAGATACTTGACAGGCAACGGAACTGTTTTGGATCCATTCTCTGGCGTAGGCACTACATTGGTAGAAGCCATTCTGCGCGGTCACATTGCCATCGGGTTTGAGATTAACCCGTATGCCGTCTTGGCGTGTCGCACAAAGGTAAACGCCCACAGAATTGATGTCGAGAGCCTATACGGTGAGATGCTAAGATTCCAGATCTTCTACAGGGAGAAAACATACGCCAATTATGTCCCGAAAAGCACTCCCCCACAAGGGTTCAAGACACGCTCCGCGTTTTATAGTCCCAAAGTGTTGCGGAAAGTGTTGATCCTCCAAGATTTCATTGACACAATCGAGTATCCCAACTTGCAAGACCTGTTCAAACTGGCTTTTGCTTCAACGATGGTACGCTACTCGAATTATTCCTATGAACCGAGCCTGGGTAGACGAGCAAGCGCCGGGAAACCAGCTATCGAGGACTTCCCAGTTGGCCAAGCAATACTGGACAGGTTGTCAGAAATGGCACAAGACATCTCTTGGTTTCAACAAAGCTTAGCGAATCGGGATCCACATGTACAGATTATCAATGATTCCTTCTTCGAGCACGAATCGTACCTCGACCCCGAGACGATCGATCTTATTATTACATCACCCCCTTATCTAAACAATTATCATTACAATCGAAACACACGCCCGCACCTATACTGGCTGGGATATGTACAGAGTCCAAGGGATCTAAAGCCTCTCGAGCTTTCAAACTTTGGCAAGTATTGGCAGACCGTTCGCGAACAAGACACAGTGGCTCTGAAATTCTCTTTGCCAAACACAGATCTGGCAGAACGACTGCAAACGCTCAGCAAGGTTAAGCCCGAAAGGGGTATCTATGGTGGCAAAGGATGGGCCAATTATGCGGCCTCATATTTCAATGATTGCTACAAATTCGCAAAAGGTATCAAATATGCTCTAAAGCCAGGTGGTACAGCATTGGTTGTCATTGGAAATAGCGTTTTGCAGGGCATTCTGATACCGACCGACATATACTTCGGAAAAATTGCCGAGTTGGTTGGCCTTGAGTTGGTCAGAATTGATGTGCCACGAACAACCCGCGTTGGGAACAGTATCATTCAGTCAGACGTTCGTGTCGTCAAAGCCAGGAGTTCGGATCAGCTTTACGAAGCCATAGTGGAATTAAGAAAAATCTGATCTCTCTAAAAACTGTTGAACCTTTGCTTCCACGTCCTCCAAACGTGGAGATTCGCCGGTGAGGCGCTCTGCCCACAGCCTGCCAGGATGCAAAACATCCCACTCTGACCGCGCCTGGTTATAACGTCCACTTCCGGGATCATGATTCCCAAATCCATCAATGACAGAATTCCATAGTGGCCGGCACCTTCGAATCAGTTCTGCCTCTACAGGCACAACCAGGTCGCTTTCGACGCCGCCAAGGATCATGAACTGGCATCGAAAATCACTAACCTGTAGATTAGCAACCTGTTTTATACTCCTGATGTGCTCTCGCAATCTCTGATACAAGATCGGTGCTTCAGAGTTAGTAGCTCGCGCTGTTCGCCATCCTGGTGGCACAGCCTTACCCACATAGATTGGGTGAGCACAAGCTTCCTGGTTCAAATCAGCGATCTTGGAGTAGAGCTCAAAATCGCCAACGTAGTAGAGTCCATAAACCCCTGTCCCAATAAACCTGTCGAGCGGGGGTAATCTGTGCACAGGTGTTGAAGTGAAGAACCTGATTGCCTCGCCTACCACGCTTTGAAACTGTGGTGAATGGAAAACGTGCAAATCGTAATCAAAAGTCATCTTTGCTCTCAGTTTTATGGAGAATGTTCACTTGTCTAAAGGCTCGTTAATCTGCGAACCTTACCTGCTCATCCCCCACGCTTTGGGCGAGCAATTCGCAGGATGTGGTTTCGAGCGAACGAATCGCAGAGCGAGTGTTAGGGCGCAGACTTCACTTGTTCAATCAGAATCTGCTCTCCCTCCCCAAGCTCAATGACTACACAGTCCGTCGCGTACGTCCGCTCTGGCAACACGATCAAGACGTTTGCAGCTTTCTCATTCACGGTGAACGGCGCGTGGTGCCATACCCCTGGATGCAGTACCACCATCGTGCTCTTCGGCACCCGAAACACCCGCAGCTTATCCAACGGTGCGCCTTCGTCCCTCGCCGTCGCTGGCCCTACGTGTATCAAGACGTCATTGTCCAACGGCAGAATCCCTTCCGCCGTCTTCGAATGATACTCTGTCACATCAATCACCAGGTCTCTCTTTTCCACCCGACAAGTCGAAAACGAGGCGACCGAGCAACCACCCAGGTCTTGCTGCACCATGTCGCGGAAGAACTCTATCGGTGGCTCGCCTATCTTCTCCGCCTGAGGATCAATGTGATGGACATAGAATCCGAAGGGCAAGAACCCCTCAACGCTTAGTTCCTCTACCTGTACCGTTCTCATGCTATTCTCCTTATTGTGATGTATTTGAGTGGTCCCCTACTCCCCCTCCAAAAACTCCCTCCACGGCCCGTGGATGCCCTCCTCGGTCACGCCGTAGGGCAGTGCTGTCATTCCTCCACCTGGAGAGTAGGAGTTGATGTGCCGCCAAGGGGCTCATCGCACCTACGCGGGCACACAGCAGTACTCGAGTTGGTGCGAGTTGGGCAAACAGGGCTCGTTGATTCCGCATCAAAGCGTAGGGCGGCGGTGTCATGCGTAGGCGGGGATGTGTTGATAGGTGAATTCGTCCATGCCGGTGGTCTGGCGGGCGTGCTCAATGGTCAGGCTGACGACGCGCCCGTCGGCGTCCAGGTCGAGGTAGACGTTTTCATTGAGCTCGCGGGTCTCGGCCGGCGGCCGGTCGGAGAATTCGACCAGGGCGGTGTCGGCAAAGTATCTGATTCGCATAGCTTGCTCCTGGGTAAATGTCATTCTTCCGTTCCCCACGGCAACCCCGGGTTTTCCCGAATCGCCGCTTCCAAATGCTCTGTATCCTTCCTGCTGCGGTTACTCGCTGCCAACCATAAAACGCGCTTTCAAGGCATGTTGATCCAAAGAATGTGCTCCGACAAAGAGCTCGTATTCGAGCGGTTCCACAACGAAATCTGCCTGGGTTTCATCGTAGTAAGTCAGGCGGGATATTGGCACACTGAGTTGTACGGTCTTGGTTTCACCAGGCTGCAGGGCGATTCGGGTGAACGCCTTGAGTTCTTTGGGCGCCCGCTCCACTGCCGATCCAATGGGCGAGACGTAGAGCTGCACCACTTCCTCACCGGCGTGTGCTCCGGTGTTGGAGACATCCAGACTCACCTTCAGCGTCTCTGACGGGGCAAGTTGGTTCTGTGCGAGTTTCAAGTTGGCATAGCGGTAGCTGGTGTAGCTGAGGCCAAAGCCAAAGGGGAAAGCCGGTGTGTTGCCATCGCGCTCAAGCTTGCGGTAACCGTGCCACAGGTCGTATTCGATTTCGGCTGCATCCTTGTCGAAGAAGGGCAGGTCTTCAGCGCGCCTGGGAATGACGAGCGGCAGCTTGCCACTCGGGTTTGCCCGGCCCAGGAGAATGTCGGCTAGCGCGTGCCCGCCTTCCATGCCGGGGTACCAGAGCATCAGGATGGCCGGCACACGTGCGCGCCAGGCTTCCATGATCACTGCGCCGCCGCCCATAACCGCGATAACGATGCGCGGATTCACGGCAGCAATCGCCTGAATCAGGTCTTCATCCTCCTCGGGGCGCAGGGTGAGCCGGTCACGGTCGCCGCCGGGCGGGAACGCTCCAACCTGCTGCCCTGACATGCTTTGCATGAACCCTTGCGCAATGGGTGCCTCCTCCAGGGAAGGGGCTGGAAACAGTGAGGCTAATTCCCTCATCGTGCCCGGGCCAATATACTCCCCTTCGTCTTCGTGGGTGTAGCCAACGACGAGAACGACCGCGTCGGCTGCCTGCGCTGTCGCTTTTGCTCGCTCGAGGTCGCTGCCGTCGTCGTGCAGCACGTCCGCCTGGCCCTGGAGCGCTGCCTGAATCCCTTCGAGCGGGGTAACCACGTAAGCGGGGCGGGTGTCGCTCGAGCCGCCATCGCCGGTGTTGGGCGTGTCGGCCAGCCGGCCGATCACGGCTATTTTCTTCAAGCCCTGAAGCGGTAGCAGGTCTCCATCGTTTTGCAGAAGCACAATGGATTTCTCTGCCGCTTCCCGCGCCAGTGCTCGGTGGCTTTCGCAGCCGACCAGACCCGAATCGTAGGCTCCAGGTCGGGCCAGGCGTATTTGTTGGCGCAGCAGGCGCAGCACGGCATCATCCACGCGCTCCAGCGGAACCTCGCCGTTTTCCACCAGACGTTTCAATTCTCCATGATAGTGCATCTGGAAGGGCATCTCCAGGTCTTGTCCGGCCAGAGCCGCTTTCCTGGCATCTCGCATGCCGAAGATAAAGTCGGTCAACACATAACCATCAAAGCCCCACTGCTTTTTGAGAATGTCAGTCAGCAAGATTTTGTTCTGCCCGCACCATTCACCGTTGACGCTGTTGTACGCGCTCATCACCGCCGCTACCCCTTCATCCACAACGCGCTTGAAGTGGGACAGGTAAATCTCATGTAGCGCCCTGGGGCTGATACGCACATTGACCTTGAAACGGGCATTCTCTACCGAGTTGAGCGCATAGTGCTTCACACAGGCCATAGCGTGTCGCTGCACGCCTCGGGTGAGTGCGGCGCCCAACTCGCCCAGATGGTATGGGTCCTCGCCATAGGTTTCCTGAGCGCGTCCCCAGGCAGGATGACGGAGCAGGTTGATGCAGACCCCGCCGAACAGGTTGCCGCCCAGAGCGCGCAACTCGCGCCCGATGACATCCCCGATGCGTTCTTCGAGGGCCACGTCCCACGCCGCGCCTCGGGCCATGGAAACCGGGAAGGTGGTAGCTCCCTCCATGACCACGCCGCGGGGGCCGTCCGAAAAACGGATGCCGGGGATACCCAGGCGAGAAATGACACCCGCATTCCACGGATGGTCGCCGTATTCCCCGCCCATCATGTTCGCCAGCCCGGACCAGAAAGGCACATCGCCATCCATCATCTGGATTTTCTCATCCAGCGTGAGCTGCGCCAGCAGTTCGTGCGCCTTGGCCTCAACCTGCTGGCTGGAGAGTTCCGCTCCCGGCTCAAAGCCGGTAAAAGCTGCTTGATCATTAGTTTGGGTCATGGTTAAACCTCCTCGAAGTTCCCGCTTTTTTCACCGGCAAGCTAGGCTCGTTCAGCGCAACACACCGCCACTGTACCGCAGTTGGTACACAACTTCATCTCCGCGTGCGATGGTCTCCATTCCGGAAAAGCGATAAACATCGCCCTCGGTCTCGTTCACATAGCTGTAAGTGCCGCGACGAAACGTGCTCGGACCTCGATACGGTCGCTCTGGGGGGACTTCGCGGAGCGCGGCTTGTAGAACTCCCCCTATCTCGCCAGCCTCGCTTTGATCGCTCACGCTCGTCGTGAAGCCGCCAGCATAGCACATCGCCCAGATGGGCGATGAAGCGGCGTAGACCGTCTCTTGACCTACGAAGTAGGCTTCGCCGAAGTAGATGTCACGATAGAGCAAGCTGCCGTCGCGGTACTCGAATTGGTGCGAGCTGGGCAGCAAGGGCGTGACAATAGCCTCGCTCTCACTGCCTCCAGCCGCATACGTACGGCGTTTGGCGTCTATCAGAAAGGCAATGAGCTCGTCGCGTCCGATTGGTATCTTCATTCGTCTTACTCCGAATGTCTGTTCCTGGAGCCCTCTACTCCCCCTCCAAAAACTCCCTCCACGGCCCGTGGATGCCCTCCTCTGTCACG
>CAZVCJ010000045.1:0-25891 GCA_964625745.1 uncultured Anaerolineae bacterium
GCGTTTTCGCTTCGGCGTTTCCCCCTGCTTGTTTTCAGGTGACAGGGGATGAACCCTTTCTGGTGTATGCTGTCTCTCTCCGGTAACAAAACAGCCGACCACGCACCAGGATTACTCCCAGGCCAGGGGTCGGCTGTCAATCTTTCATAACTCCCCTCCTCAGTTGATTACGATTGCTGCGATGAGGGCTGCGACGGTGCTACACTCCGATTTACGGTGCTATCATACCACAGATTGAGACATTCGTCAAGTCAAAAGAGCGATTCTCTCGGTGCTACTTCAAGAGGCACCTCACTGGTGAGCTGGGCACGGAACGGACTGGCTCTTGCGCCGCTTCCTCACGAGGATACTCCGCTTCAGCACCTCCAGTCAGCGGACGACGGCTTGGCGGGGCACATCAGCGCGTAGTTATGCTAGGCACGCGCTGCGTGGAGCGAACGGATCGCAGAGCGAGGGTTGGGCGGCAGTTTAGGCTATGCCGTAACCAATACCTGCTCGACCTCGACTGGAAATTCAACCAACACAAACTGGCTAATGTGGTATAGATAATCCTCTCCGCTCTCATCTACAATCCGAAGAAAGTCATCTTTAGCGGCTTCTCCATCGGGAATGACCTCATAAACCTTCCTCGGAATCAGCGAGACCTCATAGCCGGTATTATCTATACACAAAGCAAAACGCCGCTTGAAGGTGTTCGTCATCTCATCATCAATCTAATCCAAATAATACTTGATCTTTATGTCTCTCCGGCCAATGCCGTGAGCCTCATACCAATGGAGTTCAACGCGCCTGACGTTGCCATTGGGTAGTGTGACATACGCGATGCCCTTCAGTTTCCTCCACCGACTGTGGCCATAAGTCTTCTGCAAGTAGGGCAGAACACGAATGCTGCTTCCGACAGCAATGGTTTCAACTGCCTCAATCTCGCCGATGATTTCAAACTTCACGGTTACAGTTCAGGATCAAAGATAATGACTCGCTCTACCCTCCTCGGTGAACTACAATTGGGACAAGGGCTGCGACGGTGCTACACTCCGATTTACGGTGCTATCATACCACAGATTGAGACATTCGTCAAGTCAAAAGAGCGATTCTCTCGGTGCTACTTCAAGAGGCACCTCACTGGTGAGCTGGGCACGGAACGGACTGGCTCTTGCGCCCCTCCTCACGAGGATACTCCGCTTCAGCACCTCCAGTCAGCAGACGCCCCTCAATAAACCTCTTCGTGCGTCCCAACCGTCTCCAACAGGATCGCCTCGGTTCCTTCATGTTGCACATACTTGAAAACGATCCTGAGATCGTACCCCGCGCTACAGGCCCACGAACCCTTCAGTTTACCTTTCAGCTTGTGCGTTCGCAATTGCGGATGGAACGCATCTTCAGCCAATAACTCCAAAGCTGCTCGAATATCCTCTGCCACACGAGGGTCTTTTCTTACTCTCCGTTTCGCCGCTCGTACAAAGGCACTCGAGCGGAGCAATCGCCATCTCATGACAAGATCTCTGCTATCAATTCGTCTGGCGTCACGGGGTGAGCATTCCCCGCCTCGAATTCCTCTTGAGCCTCCTGTATGTCTTTGGCGAGTTCCGCCCGCCGCTGCTCGGTGATCCGGCGACGGATGATGTCTGTCAATGCCTCCTGGTCTTCTAGAGACAGTTGTTCAACTGTGTCTAATACTTCTCCAAAGGATAACGTCTTTTCCACGATTCTCCCTCTCATTTTGGGCAATTCCGCTGCAGTTGGTCCAGGTTTTTGTCTGTGAGGTTGACTTGATTATTTTTCCTCTATAGCTTTTTCTCTACCTTGGCCCAGGTATCCCGCAACGATACCGTCCGATTGAACACCAGTTTCCCAGCGGACGAATCGGGGTCCACACAGAAGTAGCCCTGCCTCTCGAACTGGTATATGCTCCCTGGGGCTGCGCCCGCCAGGCTGGGCTCAACGCGGCACGAGGTCAGAATCTCCAGCGAGTTTGGATTGAGACTGTCTTTGAAATCTTCGCCCTCCTCCACATCGAGCGGGTTTTCTGCCGAGAAGAGGCGATCGTACAGCCGTACTTCGGCTTCGAGGGCGTGGGCGGCCGAGACCCAGTGCAGCGCTCCTCTGACCTTGCGCCCGTCCGACGACCAGCCCCCGTGCGTCTCCGGATCGTAGGTGCAGTGCAGCTCGACCACTTCGCCCTGCTCGTCCTTCACCACGCCCACGCAGGTGACGTAGTAGGCGTACCGCAGTCGCACCTCGCGACCGGGGGCCAGCCGGAACCACTTCTTCGGCGCGTCCTCACTAAAGTCCCCTCGTTCGACGTACAGCACCCGTGAGAAGGGAACCTTCCGCGTTCCCATGCCGGCATCCTCCGGATTGTTGATGCACTCCATCTCTTCTACCAGGTCCTCCGGATAGTTGACAAGAACCACTTTGAGGGGCCGCAGCACACCGAACGCCCGGGGAGCGCGCTGGTTCAAATCCTCGCGGATGCAGTGCTCCAGCAGGGCGACATCAACGATACTGTTCGTCTTGGGCACTCCAATGCGATCACAGAAATCGCGGATGGCCTCTGGAGTGTAGCCCCGTCGCCGCAATCCCGACAGTGTGGGCATCCGCGGATCATCCCAGCCATTGACGTGCCCGTCTTGCACCAATTGAATAAGCCTTCGCTTACTCATGGCAGTGTAGCTGAGACTGACGCGGCCGAACTCGATCTGCCGTGGATGATAGATGCCCAGCTGGTCAGGGAACCAATCGTACAGGGGGCGATGGTCTTCGTATTCCAGCGAACAGAGAGAATGGGTGATCCCTTCGATAGAATCCGACTGACCGTGGGCCCAATCGTACATCGGATAGATACACCACTCGTCCCCCGTCCG
This sequence comes from uncultured Anaerolineae bacterium, assembly GCA_964625745.1. Taxonomy (GTDB): domain Bacteria; phylum Chloroflexota; class Anaerolineae; order VGOG01; family VGOG01; genus CAZVCJ01. The sequence continues at coordinate 2,865 of CAZVCJ010000045.1, forward strand.
GTGATGGGTGGCGTGGAGGATGCGGTACATGACCGGATCGCGCAGGTTCATGTTGCCAGAGGTCATGTCAATCTTGGCTCGAAGCACGTGGGCGCCGTCCTCGAACTCGCCGGCCCGCATGCGCTCAAACAGGCCGAGGTTCTCTTCCACCGAACGGTCTCTATACGGGCTGTTCTTGCCCGGCTTGCCAAAGGCCCCTCGGTACTCCTTGATCTCCTCTGGACTCAAGCTATCCACGTACGCCTTGCCATCTTTGATCAACTGCACAGCCCACTGGTAGAGCTGCTCGAAGTAGTCCGAGGCGTAGAACAGCCGATCCTCCCAATCGAAGCCCAGCCAGCGGATGTCCTCTTTGATGGCTTCCACGTATTCCTCTTCTTCTTTGACGGGATTGGTATCGTCGAAGCGCAGATTGTATAGCCCCCCGAATTCCTCGGCGATACCGAAAGTAATGCTGATGGCCTTGGCGTGCCCGATGTGCAGATAGCCGTTCGGCTCCGGTGGAAACCGGGTATGCACTCGCCCGCCGAACCTGTTTGTCCGCAGGTCCTCCTTGATGGCATCTCGGATAAAGTCAGAGGGACGATCGGGATCGTTTGGAGTCATATTTGCAGTGGTTGCGTTTTTCATGGCTTTTGCTCACAGAATCCTCCCGGCTGAGGTGAATGGCCTCGGTCGGGACTTCGCCCATCACAACGAGCTTTCTAGCTTAAGTCTCCCAGTTCATACAGAATAGCGGCCGCGGCCACCAGGCCGGCCGTCTCGGCCCGCAGGATGCGGCGGCCCAGGGTAATGGAGACGATGCCGTAGTGTTGGGCCAAGGCCACTTCCTCAAAAGTGAAGCCCCCCTCAGGGCCGATGAAAAGGTTGATGGAAAAGGGATTGGAAGGGAATGATGGAGTCTTCTTCCCTTTCGGCTTCTTCTGTTCCTTCCCAAAAACCAGCTTCAGGCTAACCCTCTCTTCTTCCTCCCAGGGCATCAATGAGAGTCCTCCCATCCGCTTCGCTCGCTCACAGGCCTGAGAAAAGATCATGGCCGGCTGGAGGTTGGGAAGCCTGCCTCGCCTGCTTTGCTCCGCTGCTTCCTGAACGATGCGTCGCCAACGAACCATCTTTTTGTTCACATCATCCAGGCCAGCGATCACGCAGCGCTGACTGATGAGGGGCACGAATTCCACGATGCCTAACTCCGTGCCCTTCTGTAAGACCATCTCGAAATGGCTGCTCTTGAGCACACCCTGAAAGAGAGAGACCTTGGTGCGAGGCTCGCCGGTGGCGAGAGCCCTGCTTAGCACCCTGCCAACCACCTGCTCCTGGCCCACCTCGACGATTTCTACCTTCCGCTCCCAACCGGAGTTGTCCAGGACGACGATGTCGTCACCAGGGCGTAGGCGCAGGACGTCTCTAATGTGATGCACTGCTGGCCCGGTGATCGTGACTTGGTCACCCCCCAACTGATCGGACGATACGAAGAAGCGGTGCATGACCTGAAATCTCCTCTTCTGGTGGGTTTCGAGTTTGGGGTTTTGAGTTTCGGGTGGATCTCCTCCCGATTAAGGTCACCCAATCCTTCTCCTGTCGTCGTTCGACGATGTCCAACCCATGCTCTCTCAAAACTGCCGCTACTTCCGCTTCCTGCTCGACGATGATGCCCGCCGCGATCATCAGACCGGTCGGTCGAACTCGATCCACCAGTCCCTTGTCGGCGAGTTCTACGATCACCCTGGCCAGGATGTTGACGAGCACCAGCTCAAACTCTTCTGTGGTCTTGCCCAGTGAACCGTGCTCAACGGCGACCAGGTTTTGCACCCCATTGGATTGCACGTTAGCTCGCGCCGCTTTCACGGCCAGCGGATCGTTGTCCAGGGCTAAGACGTAGCCTGCTCCCAGCTTGGCCGCAGCGATGGCCAGGATCCCTGAGCCTGTGCCCAGGTCCAGCACCTTGGCTCCCGGCTCCAGGCGCTCCTCTAGCGCCTGCAGGCACATCCGTGTGGTGGGATGTAAGCCCGTGCCGAAGGCCATGCCTGGATCCAGTTCGATCACTACCTCATCAGGCTGGCGCTCGTGCTCTTGCCACGGGGGTTTGATCACGATGCGCTGGCCGATCCGCAGGACGTGATAGTGCTTCTTCCAGGCGTTGGCCCAATCATCTTCGGCGAGCTCGCGGAACTCAGGTGCTGGAAAAGGATAAATCTGGCTCAGATGCCAGAGGGCCTCCTCTATGCGCCGCCGAGCTTTTCGCCCTTCTTCGTCCAAAGGCAGGTAGGTCTTGACCGTGACCACCGCTGCGTCGCCTGATTCGTCGTCAAAATCCGTTGACAGCACTGCCCCATAATAGCGGTTGAACACTTCGCTCACCGCCTCAGCAATTTCACCGTCCGCCTGTACACTGGCTTCCAGCCAACTCAACGCTTCCCCCTACATTCCGACTATACTTTCAACAGATGCGACTTCCCCTCGTGCAAGTTTATCGAGCAACGTCAAAGCATCCACCACTTCAAAAGCCTCTGGTGTGAGCCTACGCAGGAAATGCTTATTCTCGGAAACAAGGAACTTCGCTCCAACCCATTCAGCGAAAGCGCCGATAAAGGCGTCCTCTTCGGAGAGACCCAGGTTGAGGTATTTCAACCACAATTCCTCTGGCGGTTCGTCATAAAACCTCACCATATGTGCTGAGGGATCGTTAAGAAGGCCGTAGAACATCCTGGGAAGCGTTGAGCTCATTGCAGCGAGATTGCTTGTGACCTCCCGAACGACTATTGCTGGAACGATGACCGTGTAATTCTTGATCGCCTTCAGGAGGGCCGCTGAATAGCTCTGCGGGTCGGTGAAGCCAAAGATGTATTCGTTGCTATCCAGGATGAGTATATCGCCGACTATACTCCGTTTCCCATAGGCGCTTTCGAGTGCTTCGGAGCTCGGCAATTATTTCCTCCTTCGTCTTGTCCACCCCACCAGCCTTTTGAACTTCCCTCTGAATCTCCTCGATACGGTCCTCCCACGTTACGGAACGCAATGCATCCCGCAAGAGACTCTCGATGTATTCTGAGGAGAGTATCCCGGCCTTTCGAGCATCTCGGTATAGCTCTTCAGGCAAGGTAAGCGTGATCTCTTTAACGGCCATCTCCTTAACCTCCCTCACGCTCCCAAGAAATCCATTATCTTCTCTAAAAGCCCCTTTTCTTCCTGGGGAATGACCTCCCTGCCCAACGTCTTGGACAAATCCTTGAATAGTTGCTTCTGTTCGTCGCTCAAGTCGGTCGGAACCGCTACCTGTACTACCACCAACTGGTCGCCCCGACCATTGCGTCGGAGGTAGGGCACACCTTTTCCTTTTAGACGGAAGACCTTGCCCGTCTGGGTGCCCGCGGAAATGACCAGTTTCTCCTCGCCCTCCAGCGTGGGCACCATGACCTCATCACCCAAGGCCGCCTGGGCGACGTTGATGGCCAATTCCAGGATGATGTTGTTGTCCTGGCGGCGGAAATAGCGATGGGGCTTAACCGAGAGAACCACGTAGAGGTTGCCCGGCGAGCCGCCCCGCGTTCCGGGCTCCCCCTCACCGGCCAGGCGGATCTGTGTCCCGCTGTCTACCCCCGTCGGCATCTTGACGGAGATGGTGCGGGTCACTCGTACACGCTTCTGACCACGGCACTCGCTGCACGGGGTGTTGACGATCTCCCCTTCCCCCTGGCAGCGGGGACAGGCGCTCACGTTGATGAAAGAGCCGAGGATGGACTGTTGGGTGCGCCGCACTTCGCCGGCGCCGTTGCACTGGGGGCAGCGGATGGGACTGGTGCCCGGCTCCGCGCCGCTGCCGTGACAACGGGGGCAGGCCTCGTAGCGCGGGATTTCCAGTTCCTTCTCGCAGCCGAAGACAGCTTCTTCAAAAGAGATGGTCAGGTCGTAGCGCAGGTCGGCCCCTCGGCGTGGCGCGCGTCGAGTCCTGGTGCGGGGGCCGAAGCCAAAGAGGTCCCCGAAGATGTCGCTGAAGCCACCGAACCCGAAATCGCTGAAATCGCCCCAGCGCCCCTGCACGCCCGAATGACCGAAGCGGTCATAAGTGGCCCGCTTCTCCTGATCGGAGAGAACCTCGTAGGCCTCGTTGATCTCTTTGAACCTGGCTTCGGCGTCGGGGCTTTTGTTGACATCGGGGTGATATTGGCGGGCCAGCCCTCGGTAAGCCTTCTTAACCTCGTCCTGGCTGGCCGAGCGGCCCACGCCGAGCACATCGTAATAGTCGCGCTTCGCACTCATTCAACTAATAGCCTCTCCCCATTGGCTCAAATACTCCAGGCGGTTGCGCATGTCCTGAACCGAGAGCGACATCAACAGGTTCAGTACCCGTCGTAGTAGTTCGCCGATAGGGTATTGTTCCGAAACGATGATCCCACAATGCTCCCAACCATGCTCTGCGTAGCGTTTATGTAATCTGGCATAGTCGCTTCGGTTAAACGTCAAAATGACTCTGCCTCGTGAAGCAGCAAAAGCTAATTGTTCCTCATCCGGGGAACTTGACATCCCAGCCTCAACCGTTGTGATCGCATCGAAGCCTCGCTGGCGTAGCGCTTTTGCCAGCCTGGTATGCACATCTTCATTGAGAAAAAGCTTGGTCACTTCTTTCGAGTTCATGTTGAGTACTGCCCCGGCGGATACATCCTCATCAATCGCTCCTCCGAGTCTGCCCTTATGTCTTGCTCTATCTCGTCTTGATGATCATAGTAATACGAGAGGGCGTCGTACAGATGAACGGGCTTCAGGTGTGGAAGGCCTTCTAGTATCTCCCCTACCGACATCCCCATTTTATGATAGCCCACGATGGAACGCACCGGCGTGCGTGTGCCCACGATGATCGGTCGCCCTCCGCAAATGCCTTCTACCCGCACGACAAAGGGGTGATTCGTCGGCATAATCTCTACCCTCTCAATTTCTACAATTGTCCCTGCCATGGTCCTACCTCCTCTTCCTACTTCCTCTCTACACCTCTCTAAACTCACCCTCCACGGTCTCCCCACCCTCAGGAGGCTTCCCCTCCTCACCTGGTGGAGGCGTAGTGGGGCCAGCTTGCTCGTACATGGAAGCACCGATCTGTTGCACGGCCATGCCTAGCTCATCGGCTCTGCGGCGAATCTCGCCCACGTCCTTGCCCTGCAGGGCGGTGCGCAGGGCCGATACCTTGCTCTCCACGTCACTTCGCACGTTGGCAGGCACTTTTTCGCCCTGCTCCCGCAGGGTTTTCTCCGCCACGTAGACGGCAGAGTCGGCGGCGTTGCGGGCCTCAGCCTCTTCCTTGCGTTTTATATCCTCAGCAGCGAACCGCTCGGCATCCTTGACCATTTTCTCCACTTCTTCTTTGGAGAGGCCGCTGGACGCGGTGATGGTGATGCGCTGCTCGCGCCCCGTGGCCTTGTCCTCGGCCGATACGTTGAGGATGCCGTCGGCGTCTATGTCGAAGGTCACTTCGATCTGGGGGATGCCCCGTGGCGCCGGCGGGATGCCGTCCAGCATGAAGCGCCCCAGGGTCTTGTTATCGGGGGCCATGGGCCGTTCGCCCTGCACCACGTGGATCTCCACCCCGGTCTGGCCGTCGGCGGCCGTGGAGAAGGTCTGGCTCTTGCGAGTGGGAATGGTGGTGTTGCGCTCAATGAGGGCCGTGGCCACGCCGCCCAGGGTCTCAATGGAGAGGGTCAGCGGGGTCACGTCCAGGAGCAGCACGTCCCTGACCTCGCCGCCCAGGACGCCGGCCTGGATGGCCGCTCCCACACCCACTACCTCGTCGGGATTGACCCCCTTGTGGGGTTCCCGGCTGAAGATCCTCCTCACTGCCTCCTGAACGGCGGGCGTCCTGGTCTGTCCGCCCACCAGGATAGCCTCATCAATGTCGCTCGGGGAGAGCTTGGCATCAGCCAGGGCCTGGCGGCAGGGACCGATGGAGCGCTCGATCAAGTCCTCCACCAACTGCTCCATTTTGGACCGGGTTAGCTTCATGGTCAGGTGCTTAGGCCCTGAGGCATCAGCGGTGATGAAGGGTAAGTTGATCTCCGTCTCCATCACCGTGGAGAGCTCGATCTTGGCCTTCTCGGCGGCCTCCTTCAGCCGCTGCAGGGCCATCCTGTCCTGACGGAGGTCAATGCCTTGATCTCTCTTGTACTCGTCACAGATCCAGTCTATGATCCTCTGATCGAAGTCGTCACCGCCCAGGAAAGTGTCGCCGCTGGTGGACTTGACCTCGAACACCCCTTCGCCCACGTCCAGGATAGAGATGTCGAAGGTGCCGCCGCCCAGGTCGTAGACGGCGATGGTCTCGTCAATCTTCTTGTCCATGCCGTAGGCCAGGGACGAGGCGGTAGGCTCGTTGATGATGCGCAGCACCTCCAGCCCCGCGATCTTGCCCGCGTCTTTGGTAGCCTGGCGTTGGGAGTCGTTGAAATAGGCGGGCACGGTGATCACCGCCTGGGTGATGATCTCTCCCAGAAATGCCTCCGCGTCGGCCTTGATCTTCTGCAGGATCATGGCCGAGATCTCCGGCGGCGAGTACTCCTTGCCCCCCATTTCTACCCAGGCATCGCCATTGGGATTCTCGATGATTTTGTAGGGCAATATCTTCCTGGCTCGCTGCACCTCAGGATCGCTGAACTTGCGTCCCATGAGGCGCTTAACCGAAAAGATGGTATTATCGGGGTTAGTGACAGCCTGGCGTCGGGCCACCGTCCCCACCATGCGTTCCCCCGTCTTGGGGTTCACGGCTACCACCGAGGGGAAGAGCCGTCCTCCCTCCGCGCTGGGGATGACCACCGGCTCGCCCGCCTGCATCACCGCCGCGCAACAGAAAGTAGTTCCTAAATCAATACCGATTATTTTACTCATAGTTTGTTGTTCCTCCGTGTTAAAGTTAGAAAGTTTCGGGTTTTGAGTTTCGAGTTAAAGTCAAGTGCGGATCATCAGGCCGCCTGAAATGCCAGACCCACAGGCTGAAACTCTGCGGCCTCTTGACGCTCCAGTTGAGACTCGCTTAACGCCGTAGCCCCCCGCAACGGCACCCCGAAATGCAACCGCCTTGCTCTTTTGCCAACCCACACGCCCAAAAGCCGCGCGCGTGCTGTTGTCGGGGGGTGGGTGTTAGGCGACGGCTTTCTCTCCCGCTACTGTTTGAGCAAGATTCATCTCAGGAACGCTGTCCATGTATAGCGTATCTGGGCAGAGGTCCTGTCCGCTCTCCCATTGCACACTCCCCAAGAGAGGTCTGGCCGAATTGAAGACGCTTAGGTCTTTCAATTCCTGGAATATCCCTATGTGGAGATAGGGTTTCACATCAAAGCGTTTGACTTCGCCGTTGGTGAAAACCAGAGTGATTGTGTAATCGGGATTAGGTTTGACCGACTGAACTCGTGGATTCATAAACGACCGTTCCTATCTCAATGGTTCAATCTTGAAGACGCTTTGCCCTTGACTGGCAAGTTCCCAGTTCGCCATTAACTCGTCTTGGTGTATCTCTATCCATGCTTGAACCAGTTTCAATTTGCTCGTCTTCAGGGCACCTTCCAGTATCTCCTCAACAGTCATCCCCGAAGACAGGTAGCTGAGAAGAGACGTCACTGGCATCCGCAGGTCCCGAATGCATGGCTTGCCGAAACACTTATTCGGATCAAGGGTGGTGCGTTCGTAATTTATAGTGATGCCTTTCCATAAAACGCTCTCCTATGCCTGGTGTCCTACCTCAAACTCCCGCCGTGACCAACACCTCTTCGCCCAGCATATCAACTCTCATCCTTCATGAAGTGCCTCTTGAAGATAGCGGGCGATGCGATCTTTGTTGGCAGCGAGGCTGGAAAATTGCTTGCCGCACACGTCGCTAAATCTGGCCAAGACCTTCCGGCTGATCTCTTCCTGGTTCTCAAAGATGCTAACGGAGCGAAATGGAATCTCCCAGCGCTCAAATTGGAGCAGAGCAATCGTGGCATCACGAGTCCTGTCGTCGTTGGGCAAGGCATGGACAAAAATTGGTCGTGCCACGCCATTGATCCGGCAGTCTGCCACGTATTTGCCCTCAGGATCATTTTGAGGATGGTGCCAATCAAAGTGCCGCCGCGTTTCCGGCACCTGCTCCTCCATAAAGGAGCGAAAGTCCTCCATAAACATAGATTTCACTCGTTCGCGTGAGAGATAAGTTACATCGGTGATTTTAAGCAGTGCCTGGACAAAGTCGAAAAGCGTGTCCCCGTAACGCCCATCCTGAACTGTCAACATCAGTTCCCCCTCGCGATCCTCCACTGCGAAGGCGCTCAGGGCGTTGGCGATAATCTGCTGCCTTGTGCCTCGATGTAAGTCTCTCTCATCGAGGTCATACGTCAAGTGCATATACGTGTGCCCCTCGTCTGATAGGACCCACCGCCCAGACTCGCGCTTGAGTACGATAGCCAGGTGATCGCCGTCATCGAGGTGGAAGGGCGTAAAAACGCGATAACGCTCAACCCCTTCGGGCTCCAGACGTATCTGAGCACAGACCTTCCTGCGGAAATCTTGTTCAATTGTTTCAAGCGCCATGGTTAAACACCTCCCTGAAGGCGGGTAATGACGGCTGTGAATTCAGCGGGAGCTCCAGTCCACAGTTGGCTAACATGCATTGAAACGCACCCTGGAAATCGGCGTAACGGTCGGTAGGCTCAGCATAGGCATCTTCACCAAACCCTGCTTCTTGATATCGCCTGGTCGCCTGGTGAATGTGAAAGTCGCAGAACCTGTTTCCTTCCAATTTGTTCGTATGCTCGTGGCTCTTGCCATTGTAACGACGTAAACGGAAGGTAATGTTTGTCTGAGGCACACAGTAGGCAAGGATGACTGAGAAGTCAAAAGGATTCCCCATACTCTGCCGCAAAATCAGGCGAAAGGGTGAACCTTGAGCTCCTTCCAAATCAAGTTCTGCTTCTTTGTGACCGCGCTTTGGCTTCAGTCGAAGGCGCAGATAGTAGTTTGGCGGCAAGGGCTTGGGTTCGCTTATGAGACGTTGAATCTCATCGTCACTCAACAAGACAGGCATGTTCCAGTCTCCTCTGAGTCAAGACACATGTTGCTGGACACCACCTTCGCCTCTCTCAGCTTCTGATGCCGGTTTCCCTTTGGCTACTCGCACCAGCGCAGGCCGCAAGACCCGGTCGCCGAGCTTGTAGCCCCGCTGCACCTCGCCGATGATCTGGCCCTCCTGGTGCTCTTCGCTCTCCTCGTAGGTGACGGCCTCGTGCACCAGAGGGTCGAAGCTCTGGCCCTCCGCCTCCATGAGGGTCAGCCCTTCCGCTTCCAGGATGGCCTGCAACTTCCGATAGATGAGGACTACGCCGTCAATCCAGGTAAGGCTCAGCAGGTTGCGGGGCAAGGTTTGAAAGGCTCGCTCGAAGTCGTCGAAGATGGGCAGGAGTCTGGTGATGAGGGTTGTGTTGGCCAGTTTGAAGAGCTCCGTGCGCTCCTGCTCGTGGCGCTTTTTGTAGTTGGCGAATTCGGCCCGCGCCCGCTGCCAGCCGTCCAGATACTCAGCCGCCTGGGCTTTGGCTTTCTCCAGCTCCTGGCGCAGAGCCTCCAACTCAGAGACCTCCTCGATTTCAGCGGCCTCTTCGATTTCCGCAATCTCTTCTGTTACAGTAGCCTCCTCTGCAGCAGCCTCTCCAACTTTTTCTTCCTTTATCACTCTATCGCACCTCCCATGATCGGCGTTCTTGTTCATCGTCAGTCGCTACGGCAATGGCTAGTTGCTGTTCAGCAGGTCTGACGTCTCACGGGTAATCGGGCAGATACTTCACGAACGACAACACCGCCTTCACGGCATCATAGAACACTTTGTCCGCTGTCCAGAACTCGCAGCCGCGCAACTCGGCCAGAGCCGCATACGTCGCATCGTAAACTTTGCGCTGATGGAATTGGCGAGCAATCTCCCGAGCCCGCTGACGCAGGCGGGGATGCGTGGCGATGACGACAGGTGCAGTGTCCAGCAAGGCTAACGTCTTATCGGCCACCGCAGGCGTGGTACGCCCATCCACCACACGGGTTTGGATGACGCTGTCGGTCTCCATCTCAAACAAGGGAGGTGCGATCAACGTTATGCCGGCTGCCTGTGACTCGCGCAGGAGTTTCAGCGCTTTACGACGAAAGGCTTCACCCTTGATGAACCACTTGACCGCAATGTTGGCATCAATACAGCGCTCAGGCATCGGCTATCCCTCATCACGGATGCGTCGCAAATCGGCGGCAGAGTCGAATTCCCCCTCCCACAGCTCCGCCACTTCGTTACACTGGGCTATCCAAGCATCTACCTGTGCCAGTCGCTCCAGTTGCACGTGTCCCACACTGCGTTCTTCCATTGGTGTGGCGAGCGGCGTGACAATCAGCCATTCGCTGACGTGCGCCACCAGTTTGAGCTGTTCACGCAGCGGCAGTTGAACCGCTAACTGTTCCACCTGCTCCAAAGTCACTGTGTCAGACATTGTTGTTCACCCCTTCCCCTTAAACTCGGCATTGTGCATAACTGCTCAATATCCATACAACTCGTGAATCAGTTCGCTCATCAGGCTAGACACGTAACGGACGACAGAGATGGCTCGCCGGTAGGGCATGCGTCGTGGGCCTAGAACCCCCAGATCGCCCGTGGCCTGGCTGACCACGCCATACCGGGACAGCACCAGGCTGCAATCGCTCAGCTCCTCCCAGGGTCCCTCCCCCCCGATGATGACCTGCACGCCGCCCGCGGCCGGGGCCAGAACATCGGCCAGGACGATTTCCAGAAAGCTGCTCTCCTCGAAAAGCTCGAAGACCTGGCGAGCGCTTTGGCCCTCGGCGAACTCAGGCTGTTGCAGGATGTTGATCAGGCCGTCGCGGTAGACCTCGCTGCGGGCACGCTCATCTAATGGCCCCATCATCTCCGTCACCAACTCCCCCACCTGGGCCTCCAGAGGAGTCAGGTGCACCAGTTGGGTCACGACCCCATCGGCAGCCAAGCCATCGAAGTGCTCGTTCAGGTGACTGGCCAGCCGGCTCAATTCCTCTTGAGATATCGGCCGAGGCAGAGTCAGGACTCTCTGCTTGACTGTCCCCCCTCGAAGGACCAGAACCACCAGGGCCAACGAATCGTGGATGGAAATCAGCTCCAGGTGTTTGAAAACACGCTGAGCAGTAGTGGCTGGGGCCGTGATCCACGCCACGCTCTGCGCAGCCTGAGCCAGTACCGACGCCGAGAGCCTCAGCCATTGGTCCATCTCAGGGCGCACCTGGTGGAATTGGTGGCGGATCATGCACCGCTCAGCCAGGGGCATCTCTGTCTCCCCTAAGAGGCGTTCGACGAAATAGCGATAGCCCTGGTCAGTGGGGACACGCCCGGCCGAGGTGTGCGGGTGAGTCAGGTATCCGAACTCCTCTAAATGGGCCATCTCGTTGCGCACCGTGGCCGCGCTGATGCCCAGGCCATAAGCCTCGACGATGACCTTTGAGCTAATGGGCGTGGCTGCAGCTACATATTCCCGTATCACCAGGCCCAATATGGCCTGTTGTCTGGCTGTCAAATCTTGCATGATGTATCTCGCCCTGGAATTATGCTATGAGCTCCAAGGCCCGTCCCCGGGCCGTCAAGGCCGCGCCCGAGGACGGGGCTAGAGCCTTGTATCAGAACTTCAGATCTCGCTAGCGGGAGCTCTTAGCACTCTAATATCGAGAGTGCTAAAAGAAATGATACCACGAAGTGCCTGTCCTGTCAAATACTCTACCGTGAGGCTGAGGATTCAATTCAAAGGCAAGCTATTTGGACAAAGAGGCAAATGAGTGTATAATAATCGCGTGCTTGTCCCTCGAATGATGGTTGAAGATAACCCCAGCGGTCCAGGAGAAGATGCAGTGGAAAATGCAGCGCCCCCAATGATCGGGCAGCCTGAGCCATTAGCTAAGCTCCCCCCCAAGATGACAACACTTCTGTGCCTGGCCTTGTTGCTGGCGACGGTAGGGCTGGCCGGATGTAACCTCTTGCCTGAGTTGTCCTTATCCTCCCAAGAGGAAAAACCGACCGCTACCGCCGCGCCCGGGGCGATAACGCCAGCGGTATCCCCTACCACCGCGCCCCCTACGGTAGTCTCCTCTGCCATCACTCTGACCCTCTGGACGACGGAGGCTTTCTTCCCCACCGAGGATGATGGCAGCGGACAAGTCCTGGCTCAGCAGTGGCAGGCTTTCGAAGTTGCTCATGCTAACGTGACCATTGAGTACGTCCTCAAGAAACCGTATGGTAAGGGGGGCATCCTCGATTTTCTCAGCACTGCTCGCGCAGCGGCTCCCACGGTGTTGCCTGATCTGGTGATCCTGGACGCCCTGGAGCTGGATGAGGCGGCCGAGGCCGGACTGATCCAACCTCTGGATGACCTTGTATCGAGCGAAGTGCAACAGGCCCTTTTCCCCTTCGCCCGGCGCAGCTTCGACGGGCAGTTGATGGGTCTCCAGTTTGAGGCCGATATCGAACACCTCATCTACAACACTAACAAGGTAGATAGCCCACCGATAACCTGGAGAGAGGTGCTCTCCGACAGCGTCGCCTATATCTTTCCCGCCGGCGGAGAGGGCAGCCTGGTCAACGATGCCTTTCTGATCCAATACCTGGCGGCGGATGGGCGGCTTCTTGACGAAAACGGCGAGCCTGCGCTCGACAAAGATGCTTTGGTCGAGGTGCTCCAGTTCTACGCTGACGGCCTGGAGGCAGGGGCCATTCCGCCCTCGGTGCTGGAGTTCGTGGACCTGGATGATTGCTGGGTCGTGTACGTGTCGGCCCAGGCGGCACTGTCCAACGTCAGCTCTGACAGGTACCTGGCGGATAGGGGACTGCTCAAGAATACCGCCTTTGCCGCTATCCCCACCCGTGATGGCGATGTGGTCACCTTGAGCCAGGGGTGGGCTTTGGCCATAGTGACGGAGGACCCCAGCCGACAGGCGGCCGCCGTCCAGCTCATCGAGTGGCTGCTGGAGCCGGAGAACAACGCCAACTGGAACCTGGCAGCCGGACATCTGCCCACCCGCCAGGCGGCTTTCGACCACCTGGGCACGGAGGATAAATACTTCCCCTTCGCGCGACAGCAGTTGGCAGATGTGTACCCTCGACCTACGGACCCTGCCTACGAGAAGATAAGCCGGGCCCTGCAAAGGGCCGTTCAAGACGTCTTGCAAGGCGAGGTTTCCCCCGAAGAGGCAGCCGAAACAGTCATAGCCGTTGTTGAACAGTGAAGGGTTGGACGATGTTTAATACGCTCGAAGAAGCGCGACACTACGTAGAACAGAACGACGTACAGATGATTGACCTAAAGTTCACCGACCTGTGGGGGCGCTGGCATCACCTCACTATCCCCCAATGACCATCAAATCATCAGGCCACAAGCGTACGGCCCGGCGAACTGCCGGGCCTTCGTTGTCTCTGGCACCTGCTTGACTTGATTGCACTCAGGATAGCGGTGGGGTGCTTATGCTACTGGTTGCTGGCCACTACCTTTGCGGCCCCCTGGAGGGTGTAATATGCGGCCACGCCAGCGACGATGGTGATGACGCCAGCCGCTATAAAGACGGCCTGCACGCCGATCAGGTCGCCGAAGAGACCAGAGAGGATCATGGAGGCGCTGGAGGAAGCACCGATGACCATGGCCACCGCGCTTCCCACCCGCCCCCGCTTCTCATCAGGGACTAGAGATTGGGTCAGCGTGGCCAGGGAAGCACGAGCAGCGACAATGCTCAGGCCAATGATGGCTATGGCGACCAGGACGAGGGGATAACTGGGAACCACAGCGAAGGCAATGATGGCCAGCCCTAAGATCACCATACAGGCCCCCACCACCTGATTGGTACGCACATTAGAAGTAAAGCGGCCGATCACCACCCCACCCATCACTACCCCCAGCCCTTGAAATGCATAAAGAAAACCAAATCCTTCGGCACCCATACCCAACACTTCTTTTAAATAGACTATCCCCAAAACCATGATGGCTCCGAAGCCCAGGGTGGCCACAGCCGTGGTGATCATAACGTGGAGAAGAGGGGAGCTGCGCCTGATGAAAAGCAACCCTTCCACCAGTTGATTCCAGATGACCCGCGTTTTGATCTTGCCGGAGTTAGAGTTCATTCGTGGTATGGTCATGGTGGCGATGGTCACAGCAGACACGGCGAAGCTGAAGGAGTCGAAGACGAACGCGGAGGCCGGGCCCAGCCAGCCAATGACCAAGCCAGCTATTGATGCGCCCAGGATGACAGCAATGATCTGGCTGGCCTGTATCAGGGCATTGGCCGTGAGCAGGATTCCGCTGCTGACGATGTTGGGAATGATGGCATTGCGGGCCGGGTTAAAGAAGAGGCCCACCGTGGCCATCACGAAGGCAACAATGTAAAGTATGTACAACTGATCCGCCCGATGGATGAAGAGGAGGGCGAGGACTGCCAGACCGCGTATGATGTCGGAAACAATCATCACCAGCTTGCGGTCCAGGCGATCAACGAAGACCCCGCCGATCAGGCCCAAGAAAAGCTGGGGCAAGGTGGCCACCACGGCCAGCACTCCCAGAGCCAAAGGCGAGTCTGTCAGAGTATTGATAACAAATAGAATGGCGACAATGACGAAACTGTCGCCTATCTGGGAGAGGAGTTGTCCTATCCACAGGGCGCAAAAATCGCTATTGCGAAATGCGCTGACGATGGCAGCCCGGTCTCCCAGAAGCTCTTGTGTTTGAGGCTGCTTTGAACTCATAAACTGTCGGACTCCTACTGATTCGCTACAGCAGCGCGTCCAGTTCCTGGTCGTCGTCGAAGTGCTCGCGGAAGCGGGCGACGAAGTCAGCCAGGGTGTAGCGGTGGCTTTGCGGGCCAGGTTGCTCCAGGACGTAGGTAGCTGCCAGCGTCCCCATCCGTCCCGCCAGGCCCCAGGAGAGACCCAGAGCCAGTCCCCTGATCAGCCCCGCACGGAAGGCATCCCCGATCCCGGTAGGGTCTTCGGCCCGCTGGGGGGGCACCGCCGGGATGTCGTAGACGCCCCCTCCTGCCCAGATGCGCGCCCCCTCCGCCCCCAACGTGACGACGCAGGCGCGGGACGGAGCGTAGCGGATCGCTTCGGCGCTCAGGCCGGTCTTCTCCCGCAATAGTTCGAACTCGTAGTCGTTGACCACCAGCAAGCTGCACCCTTCAAGCCCCTCCCGCAGATCCTCGCCAGCGAGGCGGACAATCTGCTGGCTGGGGTCGTACAGGTAGGGTATACCCAGTTCCTGGCACTCGGCGGGGTACTTCACCATTGCCTGAGGGTCGTTTGGGGAAATGACGGCCAGGTCAATCTCGTCAGTCTCTAAGTCGTGGAAGGAAAGCTCCCGGGCGCGGGCCATCGCACCGGTGTAGAAACTGGCGATCTGATTGCCGCCCTGGTCAGTGTTGACAAAGAACGAGGCGGTGAACAGATTGGGTTCATAGCGGATGAGCGAGGTATCCACCCCTTGCTTTTCCAGCCATTGTCGGTATTCGCCGAAGTCCTGCCCCACCGTGGCCATAACCCGCGGCCGCTCGCCCAGTAGAGCCAGGTTATAGGCGATGTTGGTCGCGCAGCCCCCTCGTTGCCGCCGCATCTCGTCCACCAGGAAACTGAGAGAGATGCGGTCCAGTTGATCGGGCAGGATGTACTCGACGAAGTAGCCCGGAAAAGTCATCAGATAATCGTAGGCGATGGAACCGGTAACAACAATGTTCATGTTGATCAACAAGGTTAGCCGAGATAGGTCTTCAGTTGGCGGCTACGCCGGGGGTGACGCAGCTTGCGCAAAGCTTCACCCTCGATTTGGCGGATGCGTTCTCTGGTCAGGCCGAATTTCTGCCCCACTTCCTCCAGGGTATAGTTGTGTCCGTCCTGGAGGCCAAAGCGCAGCCGCAGGATCCGCGCCTCCCTGGGACTGAGGGTACCCAAAACGTCCCCCATTGTCTCTGCCAGCAGGTGTTGGTAGGCCGCTTCAGAGGGAGCAACGATCTTCTCGTCTTCGATGAAGTCTCCCAGTTCGTTGTCCTCCTCCTCGCCCACCGGTCTCTCTAAGGAGATGGGGCGTCGTGAGGCCCTGAGTATCCACTGCACCTTCTCCGGCTCCAGTGCGACCTCTTCAGCTATCTCTTCCGGACTGGGCTGGCGCCCCATCTCCTGTTCCAATTCTCGCGCTACCCGGTATAGTTTTCGGATGCGGTCGCTCATGTGAACTGGGACGCGGATGGTTCGCCCTTGCTCGGCCAGGGCCCTGGTGATGGACTGTCTGATCCACCAAGTGGCGTAGGTAGACAAGCGATGGCCTCGATGGTGGTCGAACTTCTCGACGGCCTTCATCAAGCCGAGGTTACCTTCCTGGATAAGGTCCAGGAAGGGCACCCCATGGCCCAGATATCTCTTGGCTATACTAACCACCAGCCTGGTGTTGGCCTTGATGAGATGCTGGCGGGCCTCTTCACCCCGCTCGATTTTCCGCATCAGGCTCTCCCTTTCCTCAGGGTCATGGCCGTCTTTAGCAAGGCGTCGCTGGGCCAATCGTCCATACTCCAGTTGCTGAGCCAGCTCCTGTTCCTGCTCGGGTGTTAGCAGAGGCACGCGGGCCATTTCCTTAAGATATAGGGTGATGGTGTCATCGGCAGCAATCTCGCTCAGGTCAAGGACCCCCTCCATATCCTCCACCAAGGCCGATGCCTCTCCCATCTCTGCCTTCTTCCTTTCTTCTTCGGCCTCCTCCTCGCTTTCGTAGATTTCAATGTCCTGGTCATGGAGGTATACGAAGAGTTCTTCCAGTTGGGGAAGGTCCTTCTCAGCCTGGGGAAAGGCCTCTAATATCTCGGTAGAGGTGATATACCCTCGCTTACTGGCCTTCTTCAGCAACTCTTGCGTTGTATTCGGTTCTTCTTGACGTTTTGATTGGGCCATTGGCTGGTTTGTTCTCGCTCTAGCTAAATCGTTCAGTCTAATCTTTTTACTACTATATCATACATCGAGCATATTATCAAGTTTGGTCCCGAGGCATCAAACCTGCCGCCGCGGCCGGTACTGGATGGCCTCGGCCAGATGCGCCGTCTCTATCTGCTCCGAGCCCGCCAGATCGGCGATGGTGCGAGCCAGCTTCAGAACGCGGTGAAAAGCCCTGGCGCTCATGGCCAGTTGTTGCATCGCCGCCTTCAGCAGGCTGCGCCCCGCCTCGTCTACCTGACAGAACTCCCTGACCTCAGCCGGCCCCATGTCGGCGTTGCAGGCCAGTGGCGTATCAGCGAAGCGCTGGCGCTGCACCTCCCGCGCTTTCTCCACCCTGGCCCTGATGTCCTCAGATTTCTCCCCCAGTCGCGCGTCGGTCAGCTTGTCGTACTCCACCCTGGGCACCTCGACGTGGATGTCAATGCGGTCCAAGAGCGGCCCTGAGATGCGCTTTTGGTAGCGGCTGACCATTGAGAGGGAGCAGGTGCACTCTTTGACAGGATCTCCAAAGTAGCCGCAGGGACAGGGATTCATGGCAGCGATCAGCATGAAGTTGGCGGGAAAAGTCAAAGACCCTTGAGCGCGGGAGATAGTCACGAGGTGATCTTCGAGGGGTTGGCGCAAAACCTCGAGGGTCCGCATGCCGAACTCTGGTAATTCATCCAGGAAAAGCACCCCACGATGTGAGAGGCTAATTTCCCCAGGATGGGGCCAGCGCCCGCCACCCACCAGCCCGGCGTGGCTGATGGTATGATGGGGCGCGCGGAAGGGCCGATGCTTGACCAGCGGGGTCTCCGGCGGCAACGATCCGGCTACGGAGTAGATCTTGGTTACCTCCAGGCACTCGTCCGTCGTCATGCGGGGCAGGATGGAAGGCATGGAGCGTGCCAGCAGGGTCTTGCCAGCACCGGGCGGACCGGTCATCATCACGTTGTGGCTGCCGGCCGCCGCCACCTCCAGGGCTCGCTTCACGTGCTCCTGGCCCTTGACGTGGGAGAAGTCCACGGCGTAGGGTGGGAGTTCGTCAGCGCTGAGCTCCATATCGTAACGATAAGGCTCGATGGAGCGCAGCCCTTGGAGGTGGGTGACGAGGGACGAGAGGTCCGTCACGGGTATCACTTCTATCCCCTGGATGAGAGCTGCCTCCGGCGCGTCTATCGCTGGCACGAAGACGGTGGGAAGGCCACGCTCTTTGGCCAGGGCCGCCATGGGAAGGATGCCGGTGGTGTGACGAACCCCGCCGTCGAGGGAGAGTTCCCCGACGAAGAGTGCCCTCTCGACCCGGTCCGGCCAGGCCTGCTCAGAAGCCAGAAGGATGCCCACAGCAATGGGCAGGTCGTAAGCCGGGCCCTCTTTGCGCAGGTCGGCCGGGGCCAGATTGACTGTGAGTCGGTTGTTGGGGTAAATCAGCCCTGAGTTCTTGATGGCTGATCTCACCCTCTCTCGCGATTCCTGGACGGCCGCGTCGGGCAGACCAACGATGGTTAAGCTGGGCAGCCCCCGCGAGGTGTCTACTTCTACCTCAACGATGGCACCATCCAGGCCGACTACGGCGCAACTGGTGACCTTGGCTAGCATTTCTTATCTCCCCCAATGTCCACCCACCCTGCTGTTGTTATCCTTTGAGGATGACTGGCAGGTATACCTGCATAATCACCGGCGTGTACTCTGGCGTGGTTGTCGGTGTCGAGGTTGGTAGAGGCGTCGTTGTGCCGGTTGGATTCGGCGTGGCCGTTGACGTAGGCGTTGGCGTGTTGGTAGCTGTCGGCGTGGCCGTTGGTTGGTAGCCATCGCTACGGGGATAGCCATCAGTTAGCAGGATGCCCTCGCAGCCTTCGGTCAAGTCGCCGCTGCCGCTGGCCTGCTCCACCACCACCACGGCGGGCAAAAGCGGCCCGTCCCCCTCCACATCCGTGACCCACACCACACCTGAGCCAGTGAAGGCATCGGGTACGCTGCCCAGGTCGTCTAGCCTGACGTAGCTCACGTGGTTGGGTTCGATCGTCAGGGGCACGGTGGTGAACGGGCCATCCTCACTGTAGATGTCCAGCGCGACGTGCAACCTGTTCTGGGCCGAGTTATTGCGAATGGCGATCTCTGAGCTCCAGCCTCGGTCGTTCTTCACCAGGCGAGGCAGGGCGATGGCCTCTATTTCCTCCGCTTGATCCTGCGGTATGGCATTGTAGCTCATCCCCTGTCCTGCACTGGAGTTGATCAGCTTTACCATGGCGTAGACCGGCGAGCCGGGGATCTCATCTTCTCCTGGAGGCAGGATATGGCTTTGCGATTCGATCACCGCGGCGCCCACAAACTGACCAGGCAATGCATCGAAGGCCGGAACGTAAAAGGTCTGCGAGCCGTTGGCACATATCCAATCGCTCAGGGAGAGGGCCAGGTCTCCTTTGTCGTCTAAGAAGCTCACCGTGACGAAGGTGGGCTGCCCCGTCTGAGTCAGGTTCTGCACCTGGATGGCAATGCTCCACCCCTGGTCCAGGTAGATCAAGGGCGCAAAACTGACCAAAGAGCCACTGACCTCTGCTAACAACGGTACCTGGTGGGTGAATAGCATGCCTTGTCCCCATTCGTCCACGACGACGCCCAGGGGCACGATAGCGCTGATCGAGGCTGACCCCAGCCAGTCATCGCCCAGATAGTCGGGCACGCCCGTGTGATAGGTCTCGCCCGGCGCTAGTTGCTCGATGTGTTGAGCATACTCAACTTGACAGGTTTCCTGCTTCTGATAGTAAATCCACACCGATTTACAAATCCAGCCGGAGTTCTGGATATTTAGCTCCGTGTCAGAACCGTCATAAGCCCTTTTGTTCAGGGGGGCGAAGTAAGCGAATGTGGGGCCTGGCTCATCTAGCTCCTCTGAGATACCGGCGTAGGCACTGGAGACGGTTGTGCCACTATCATCCGGTCCCACCCGATGGACTGTCGCTGCCAAGACCCCACCTCGAGCTTCAGCTTCCCATTGCTCTATCCAAGTACGCCAGGCCGAGGAATCGCCCACAGCGTCTTGGGCCTCTTCGCATTTCGTTCCCGCCTGATCCAGCAAGACCGGATAGACTATGGCTGCCCTCGCCCCGGCCAGGGCATCCCCGCTCACTGTCCAAGCACTGCCAGGAGGGATGGGGTCGGAACAGAGGCTGACTATAGGGCCGGGATCGTTAAATGGGCACTCCCCGGAGTAATCCCCCCACAGAAACATGATGGCGCTGGTCGGCAGGATGCCTACGTTCTGCACCTGGATCAGTGTCTCCCATCCTTCTCCAACCTGGATGATGGGCAACTGGACAGGCACACCCGCTTTAGGAATCGGCGTAGCTGTAGGTGTGGGCGTCGAGGTTGGCGTATCTGTAGGCGTAGCTGTAGGTGTGGGCGTGTTGGTCGGCGTCGAGGTAGAAGTGGGGGTAGGCGTTGGGGTGGAAGTGGGCGTGTGCGTCGGGGGCGCCTCTACAAGCTGGATGACCCAGTAACCGTGTGGACACCGCGAGTCGTCGGCGTGAAGGGTTGCAGCCCCAGGAACTCCCTCGAGATAGACAGTGATTGGAACCATCTCTTCATCGTACATCGGGCCCGTTATGAAGGGCGGCTCGACTCGCCCTTCGTGCCTAGTTACCCACAGGCGTATATTCTTAGCATATTCGTGTTCTTTCTCGTTGAACTTCAACCATCCTTCAAGCTGAACTTCCTCGCCAGTGACGGCGATTTCACTAGGGAAGCCCACAAACTCCAACTCCCCAATCGAAGCCGTTACCATTGCCGTCCAGACCCAGAGAAGGCCCAGGGCAACCGCGACCGTTACCGCTAGAGCTTTGTTCCTCATCATTTCCTAAAACCTCCTCTCCCTTCTTTCCCAAGTTTATCACAAAGTGAGTTTAAAGGCAAAAAGCCTCTCCTCTGGCCCTCCGCCAAGTAAGACTTGACAAGCTCGCCGATGTAGAGTAATATTCTAGCCGGTCGCCCATTCAGGCAAGAAAAACCCTGGCTTCTTCACCAGGTCCAACATAGGAGAGAGATGAGCGAAGACTTTTCTGGTAGACAGCGCTGGGAGCGCGAGATACTCGAACCCACTCTTCGACGCCATCCTGAGCGTCGGGAGCGCTTTGAGACTTGCTCGGGTATTGAGATTGAGCGGGTCTATACGCCGAGGGAGGCGGAAATAGACTACGTCGAGGATTTGGGTTTCCCAGGCCAATACCCTTTCACCCGCGGCGTGTATCCTACCGAGTACCGCGGCCGCCTCTGGACGATGCGCCAATACGCGGGCTATGCCACCGCCGAGGAGTCCAACCGTCGCTACAAGTATCTCCTCTCCCGGGGCCAGACGGGTCTCTCGGTGGCCTTTGACCTGCCCACTCAGATCGGCTACGACTCAGACCACCCCCTGGCCGAGGGAGAGGTGGGGAAAGTGGGCGTGGCCATTGATTCCCTGGAGGACATGGAAGTTCTCTTCGAAGGCATCCCGCTTGATAAAGTCAGCACCTCCATGACCATCAACGCGCCAGCCGCCATCCTCCTGGCCATGTACATGGCGGTGGCCAAAAAGCAGAGGGTAGATCCCCCGGTGTTGCGGGGCACCATCCAGAACGATCTACTGAAAGAGTACGTAGCCCGAGGAACCTACATATTTCCCCCACAACCCTCCATGCGCATCATTACCGACATATTCTCTTACTGTAAGGAAAACCTCCCCCGCTGGAACACGATTTCCATCTCAGGTTATCACATCCGCGAGGCTGGAGCGACGGCTGTACAAGAGGTAGCCTTCACGTTGGCCAACGCCATCGCCTACGTGGAGGCAGCCATCCGGGCTGGCTTGAGCGTGGACGAGTTCGCCGGCCGGATTTCCTTCTTCTTCAATGCTCATAACGATTTTCTGGAGGAAGTAGCCAAGTTTAGAGCGGCTCGCCGGCTGTGGGCCAGGATAATGAGGGAACGATTTGGAGCGCGCCAGCCTCGCTCCTGGATGTTGCGCTTTCACACCCAGACGGCGGGTTGCACCCTGACTGCCCAGCAGCCCGATAACAACGTGGTGAGGGTTACTCTGCAAGCTCTGGCTGCTGTGTTGGGCGGCACCCAGTCGCTGCATACCAACTCCCGCGACGAGGCCCTATCGCTGCCCACGGAGAAGTCGGTTCAAATTGCCCTCAGAACGCAACAGATCATCGCCCACGAGAGCGGAGTGGCCAATACCATTGATTCCCTGGCCGGGAGCTACTACGTCGAGGCCCTGACCAACGAAATTGAGAGCAGGGCTCAAGAATACATCGAGAAGATTGATGGGCTGGGTGGAGCGTTGGCAGCCATTGAGCGAGGTTTCATCCAGCGAGAGATTCAGGAGAGCGCCTATCGCTATCAGCGGGCCGTGGAGCAACGGGAGCAGATTGTGGTGGGCATCAACGAGTTCGTAGTTCAAGAGAAAATGGCTTTGCGATTACTGAGGGTTGATCCCGCGGTACAGAAGCAGCAGATCGAGCGGCTGCGGGCTCTCAGGGAACGGCGCGATAGCGAGAGGGTGCAGAGCTTGCTGACTCGATTAAGGGAGACGGCGCGAGGTGAAGAGAATCTGCTGCCCGTCATCCTGGAGTGCGTGGAGGCCTATACCACCCTGGGCGAGATCTGTAGCGTGCTGCGGGAAGTATTCGGCGAGTATAAGCCCTCGCTGGCGCTGTAGGCCGGCGCCTGGCGAATGTGGCGTGACTGCAATCTGTATACATGCTACACCTGTCATTGCGAGCGGAGCGAAGCAATCCCCAAGGTGAATGGCCCTCAACGGTAGTGATTGCTTCCCTTCGACAAGCTCAGGACAGGCGTCGCCCCGCTCCTAACTGAGAAACAAGGCCTGACCGTGTCATTGCGAGCGGAGCGAAGCAATCTCCTACCAGCAAGTTGGGGATTGCTTCGGCGCAAACAGCGCGCCTCGCAATGACACTGGGTCCGAAACATAATATCGTCAGGCTAATACTGACTGCAATTTGCATATATGACGGAGGTGCCTCATGCTGAAAGATCTCTTTTCCTCGTCGGCACGGGTTCAAATCCTGAG
>CAZVCJ010000046.1:0-24976 GCA_964625745.1 uncultured Anaerolineae bacterium
CGGTTGATGACATACAACATAGGGGGAGGAAGAAGAGATTTCGGCTCAGTGCTCAGCGCTGTCATCGAAGTGGTCAGGGAGGTTTCGCCAGACATCTTGGTTGTTCAAGAGGCTACAGATTTTCAGGATGCAAACGGCGCCTGGCAAAGAGATGATCTTATTCAAATTGCCCAGGCCGGAGGGTTTGGTAATAATTACCACTTTAAGCCAACTCTTTCCATGCGGGAGCATATAGATGTGAGAAAAACTTTGTTTGTTGATGCTATATTCAACGACTGGCAGGATTGGAGACAGGGGTATGCCATATTCTCTCATTTGGAGTTTGTGCGGTTAAGCGATCCGTCGCAGCCTGGCGAGCCGAGGAACGTACCGCTCTATCGGATGCCACTCTACCAGGGGAATCGAGATACGGAACCCAGATACGCATTGCTAGCTCGAATCAAGAAGGAACCTATCCATCCATTTATCGTTGGTGTACACTTTACGACTTTGGTTGGTGAACGGAAAAAAGCGGGAGGCCCTTGGTCACTTCCCGGCAAAGCCAAGGAAGCTCAGGACCTTCGGGTCGAGCAAGCAAAGCGACTTGTAGATTTGCTGGAAAAACACGTTCTCGAGGCCGAAGAAGTGGTCTTTCTGCTGGGCGACTTCAACGCCGAACCCAGCGAGCCGTGTATATCGGTGCTAGAGAATGAAGGGTTCGTGCGCCTGGCACCTCCCGAGGAGCCTGGTTATACTCACCCAAGAATCCGCAAACTCATAGATCACATTTTCGTGTACCCTGGCAACAGACTGGTAGATTACACATGTCGGATAATAAATACCCCAACTGCCCAGGAGGCATCAGATCACTTGCCCGTGATAGCCGATGTCAGGGTGATATAATCTCATGGCAAGAGGATAGAACATGACAGAAGAACGTGAGCTGGAACGAATTGAGGCCTGGCTCGAACAAGATGAATTGCAGCGGTCTCGAACGGGAGCAATGTTCGTCAAACTTCTCAGAATTCTGACTGAGGCCGAATCGCCAGGGATTTGGAACCCGGCAATCAGGGCGGCTCATCACTTCCTGGAAGTAGTCGAACGTGAACTGGCCCGTGACCTGCAATGGACACACGCAGAATCGGCAAAACTGTTCAGCATGCTGCTAACTGTTCTTGCAGAAGCGGGACAGTACCGGCACGAGACTTTTAGCGGAGACGTGGAACGCCGCAAATTGATAGGCGAGGAACTGCTGCCACAGATGGGACAGTTGAGAGAGCACGCCATTTCTGTCGCCAAACAATACTTACGCCAACCTGTGTTCTCTTCTTTGAAACTCTACATCGAAGCGGAGATTTTCCCGCTGCTAGAGAGCATGGGCGACACGTCAGGTAAGAATTCGCGACTGGCCCGAGACCGATACATGCCGTTTCGTGTCATTCAAGCAGGTAATGTGATGGAGCGTCTGTATAGCCTCCGCCTCCGAACTACCGACCCGCGCCTGGTTGGAAGCGAAGGCACACCGGGGCTGCTCCGCGAGACCTACAACCGCAAGTATGCGAGATTTGGCACCTCAGGAGTCAGAGGGCGTTGGGGGCTGGACTTTACCGAGACCCGCGCCAGGCGTGTGGTGCAGGCCATCTGCGACTTCTTGAAAGCCTCTGCTGTCCCTGCCTACGTCGGAGCGGAAGACCTTCAAGGCAAGCGGGTGGTCATTGGATACGACAGCAGAAAGAACGCTCGGCTTGTAGCCGAATGGACTGCTCAGGTATGCCTGGCCAACGGTTTCAAGGTTGATCTGTCCAGCCGAGACACACCAACTCCTGCACTGGTGTATTATTTGACAGATTACCTTGACCAGGACGAGGTCGCGGGCCTGATCAACTGCACGGCCAGTCACAACCCTCCAGAGTGGCAAGGAATCAAGTTCAACCCTCGTCAGGGATATCCGGCCCCAACCAGTCTAACGGACTTTATTGCTGCGCGGGCCAATCAATTCCAACTTCTGGACGAGTGTGCACCGGTCGCGGATTTGGCTGAAGCAGAGGAGCGTGGTGACCTGCGCGGCTTTGATCCCATTGTCAATTATAGTAACTGGGTGCTGGACAGCGGAAATGGCAATCAGCGGATTTCAATTGATCCTGACAGAATTCGACGGCACTTTGAAGGTGGGCTTGTAGTTGTTGATGAGATGCACGGTACTAGTCGCGGCTACCTGACCCGACTTCTGGGTGAAATTGGAGTTCGCTATAAAGTCATCCATGCTGAACGGGATTCTAACCTCCCTGGCTTGGACTATGCCAACCCTGAGGAACCCTTTATCAACACCCTGAAGGCCAAAGTGCGGGAGTTGGACGATGTGCTATTGGGATTAGGGATGGACACGGACGCCGATCGTTTTGGCGTCGTGGATGGAGATGGGACTTACTATCGCCCCAATCAAGTGTTGCCGATGCTGGTCAGATACCTGGGCATTGATCGTCAGTTAACTGGTCGCGTGATCGCTACCCAAACCGGATCGCCGCTGATCGAGAAGCTGGCCGGAATGATCCCGAACAATGAGCAGAACCAACCAGAACGGAGTGTTGTGCCGGCTTTCATCGAGCATCCATTTTATCAACGGCGGGTGGGCGAGCGTGAAGACCGGGTGTATCAACATACGTTTATGGTGCCAGTAGGCATCAAATACATCGAGGAACAACGACGCACAGACCGCGGGTACAGGTTGCTCAAAGAGCTACCTGAGGGCTGGCGAGACACCATCCTGATCGGCGGCGAGGAAAGCTCAGGATTGACCAGCCGGGGGCACGTAACAGACAAGGATGGCGTGTGGGCCAATCTGCTGATTATGGACATGGTCGCATATTATGACAAGCCACTAAAACAGATCTGGGAGGACACAACGGCGGTCGCGGGTTGGACATCCTTTGGAGGACTGGAGCTGGGCGCCACTTATTCCAATGCAGGGCGGGCAGACGTTGACGCAATACTGGAGGCAAAGGAAGAACTCATCAACGACTTTCTTGATCGGTTTAAGGGAAAAGCAGTTGGTGAAGGCGTCTTTGCGGATCTGCAGGTCGTGTATGTCGGTGGGATCAGGTACGATTTTGTCGAGCTCCAACTGCGCGACACTGAAGGCGATGACCAACACTACTTGCGGGTTCGCGCGTCAGGGACAGAACCCATCAACAGAATCTACGTTGAAAGCAGTGATCCTGACATCGCCAAACGCTTGATGGAGACAGCACTGAGGCGACTGGAAGAACTATCGGCCGCTGAGATCCAGAAAGCTCACTCAGAGTGGCGCCTGGCTGACATTCTATCAGCTACTCAGCCGTCTTCCACTCTGGTCAAGACAGTGAAGTCAGTCATTGATTCCCATGGCGACTGGAGTCGCCAGAGTGTCATCTCGAAGTTGGAACGAATCCTGCCTACAGTAGAGCGGCGAAATCAACGTGCAATACGGGCCAGGATTGTGGCACTGGCAGCAGATTGACAGCGGACTTCGTCGTGAGCTCAGTCGAACGATAAATGGATGGACCCAATTGCTAATTAACAAGGTGGGATTGGGAGATTGGTTATGGAGACGATGACCGTTTTGAAAGAGGCGTCGGAAAGGTTAGGGATACCTGAGGGTGCTCTTCTGAGGCAAAGCTTCACTTCCTACCTGCGGGAGCGGAAACGCGCGTTGATGACTGAGCGGTTCGAGATGCTCTCCCGTTACCGAGTGGGTTCGCCCGAAGAACTCGAGAGGGAAATTGAGATCGGAGCGGTCCCTGAGCACCCGACTTGGGAGGACTACATCGAGCTTACCAATCTAGAGGACGAGCTGGCCCGTCTAGAGGATAATCTCCATTCCCTTCATGCTTGGACTTTGGACAAAGTGGCTTTTGGGAGGTTGAGGCGGTCCTACACGCATCTTGACAGACGTATATAGTAGTACGTCAACAATCCACTACTACATGTAGTAGGCAACCGATGCTAGGTTCGGCCAAAATCGGGTCAGATACGATTTGTCCAAAGTCCAATTCATGCGGAAAGCAGCTTTATTAGCGATTCCCCCGAGGAAGCACTGAGGGATTTCCTCGATTTCGTAAGGGAAAGGCTGGCGGAGATTGCCAGAGAGGCATAAGGATATGTTTCTCACTGACACCCACACCCACCTCGGCTTCCCCCAGTTCGACAGCGACCGAGAGCGGGTCATCGAGCGAGCAAAAACTGCCGGGATAAAGGCTATCGTGAACGTTGGAGCAGACCTGGCTTCCAGCCAGGCTGCGGTGGCCCTGGCCGAGGCATACCCCCAAATATACGCGGCGGTGGGAGTGCACCCCCATGACGCCAAGACCCTGACGGGGGAGACGCTGGAAGAGCTGAGAGATTTGGCTAACCATCCCAGAGTAGTCGCCATCGGCGAGATCGGGCTCGATTTCTATCGAGATTTATCGCCCCGAGATAAACAGCACCAGGCCTTCCAACAGCAGTTGGCCCTGGCGAGCGAAATAGGGAAGCCGGTCATCATTCATGACCGCGACGCCCACTCAGAAGTCATGGCCATTCTGCGCCACTGGATCGAGAGCAGCCACAAGCCAGCAGCCATAAGCCACCAGCCAGTGGGTGTTCTGCACTGTTTCTCAGGCGATCTGGCCATGGCCCAAGAGGCCATCGAACTGGACTTCTACATCTCCATCGCAGGCCCCGTGACTTTCAAGAATGCCCAGGGCCTGCGCGAGCTGGTCCGCCAATTCCCTCTGGAGAAGCTCCTGGTGGAGACCGATTGTCCCTACCTGGCGCCGCATCCCTACCGTGGGAAGCGTAACGAGCCTGCCTATGTAAAGTTGGTGGCTCAGGAAGTCGCCCGTATACAAGGGGTATCACTAGAAGCAGTAGCCCGTATCACCTCGGACAATGCCCAAGCACTCTTTGCACTGAAGTTTTGAACGAAAGGAAGAAGTCTTGAAGACTATCCCTATCCTCGAACTCATCCACGAGGAACTGGAGCGCGTCGAGCGCAAGATGCGCGAAGCTTCTCGCATTGAATATGAACAAATGAGGGCCATACTAGATTATCTTCTGAGCGGCAGGGGCAAGCGTCTGCGCCCTGCTTTGGTTCTGTTGTCGAGCAAATTCTATCCCACCGATGCTGAAAAGGTCACTTGTCTGGCCGCAGCGGTGGAGACGCTCCACACAGCTACCCTCGTCCACGACGATCTGATAGACAACGCCCTCCTGCGCCGTGGTAACCCCACCCTTAATGCCTTATGGAACAGCGCAGCGACGGTTTTGACCGGAGATTACCTCTTCGCACAAGCAGCGGCTTTTGCCGCCGAGACCGAGAGTGTGCGCGTGATCTCCATCTTCGCCCAAACCTTGATGACCATCTGCAGCGGTGAGTTGAATCAAATCTTTGGTAGTGACGGGAGACAGCCAACCAGGGAACATTACTATCAACGCATCTACAGTAAGACCGCCTCTCTCTTCGCAGCATCAGCGGAAGCGGGATCCCTTCTGGGCGAAGCATCGCAGGCAGAAGCGCAAGCTTTGCGCGATTATGGCCATAACCTGGGCATGGCCTTCCAGATCGTGGACGACATCCTCGACTTCGCAGGCGACGAGGGCGATCTGGGCAAGCCCGTCGGCAGCGACCTGCGCCAGGGAATCATTACCCTGCCCGCCATCTGTTTCCTTGAGGCACATCCAGAGGATGGGACAGTGGCCAGGGTGCTAAGAGGCCGAGGTGATGGGGACGACGAGGTTAGGGCCGCAGTGGAGGCGATCAAAGAGTCGGGGGCCATCGAATCATCCACAGCCGAGGCCAAGAGGTTCGTTTCCAGAAGCCGAGATGCCCTCTCCATTCTACCCCACAACGACTATCGCCAGGCCATGCTCGATTTAGCCGATTTTGTCGTAGAGCGGCAAAAGTGAGAAACTCCCCAAGTGCCTACTTTCTGATAGATGTCTGTGACGCGGCGGCCCAGAAGCCGCCGTCTTAGCAAATGGAGGTTGGATGTTGGATGTTGGATATTGGAGACCTGTCCTGAGCTCAGTCGAAGGGTCGGAGATTGGAAGTGATCTGTCCATTGTGATCGTGAACTGGAACGTACGGGACCTCCTGAGGCATTGTCTTCATTCCATCTTCCAACTTCCATCTTCCAACTTCCAGACCGAGGTCATCGTGGTTGACAGCGCTTCTTCTGATGGCAGCGTGGCGATGGTAGAAGAAGAGTTTCCCCAGGTGCGACTCATCGCCAACAGCGAGAATGTGGGCTTCACTGTGGGCAGCAACCAGGGCATCGCCGCCAGCCGAGGGCGATACGTCCTCCTGTTGAACCCAGACACCGAGATCGTTGGCGACGCCCTGGCGACGATGGTCGAGTACCTGGATGACCAACCTCAAGTGGGGGCACTGGGGCCGCAGCTCCTGAACCCCGACGGGAGCATCCAGTCCTCGCGGCGCCGCTTCCCCAGCCTGGCTACAGCCTTCTTAGAAAGCACCATCCTGCAACAGTGGTTCCCCCACAATCGCATCGCCAGACACTATTACATGGCAGACCAACCTGACGACGAGGTACAAGAGGTGGACTGGGTCACCGGGGCCTGCTTGCTGACGCGCCGAGAGGCCATCCAAAATGTGGGTGTGTTAGACGAGGGCTTCTTCATGTACTCCGAGGAGTTGGATTGGTGCCGTCGAGCAAAGGAACGAGGTTGGAAAGTGGTCTACCTGCCCACAGCCAGAGTGATCCACCACGGAGGGCAGTCGAGTGAGCAGGTCAAATCCTTCCAGCACATCCAATTCCAGCGCAGCAAAATCCGCTATTTCCGCAAGCATCATGGCCTGTGGCAAGCGGAAGTATTGCGATCATTCATCCTGTCCACCTACCTCTACCAACTGATTGCAGAGGCCCTCAAGTGGTTGGTGGGGCATAAACGCCCTTTGCGAGCAATGAGGGTCAAGTCGTACTGGCAAGTGTTAGAATCGAGGTTAGCCTGAGATGAACGAGCGAGAGTTCACGAACAAAGTCACGAACAGTCAAGAGGACTTTTTGCAGGATTTCCTGGACCCTCTGGAGGAGCGGGACGTACCGTTTTGCGTCATCGGCGGCCTGGCCGTTAATGCCTACGCCGAACCGGTCGTGAGCCTGGACCTCGACTTGGTGGTCACCTCTGACCGGGTGGATGAACTGGCGGGGATTTTGGAGCAGCGTTTTGCAGTCCAGAGGTTCCCCCATAGCATCAACGTGTCCAGCCCCTCCTCGGGCCTGCGCATTCGACTACAAACCGATCCCAAGTATCAGGACTTCATCGCCCGCGCCTCACGGCAGATGATATTGGGATATGAAGTCTCGGTAGCGGCTTTGGAGGACGTCCTGCAAGGCAAGGTTTGGGCTTTCTCCGACCCAACCCGGCGGCCCTTCGGCTATGCTCAGGACAGGCCCAGCAAGCGCCAGAAGGACCTGGCGGACATTATGCGCCTGGTTGAAACGCACCCGCACCTGATCGCCCTACTGCCTGAGCCGCTGCGTGAACAAATTCATTATCTTCTGGGTGAATGAGCAAATGCGTATTGGTCTGATCACCGGCGAATATCCTCCCGACCAAGGTGGCGTGGGCGACTTCACCCACGAACTGGGGCAGGCACTGGCGACCCTGAGTCACGAAATCCACGTGATCACCAGTGCCTCACACAACCTGCAACCCGAAACCCGAAACTCGGTAGTAGTCCATCGCAGCATCCACGGCTGGGGCTGGGACTGTTGGCGCGACATCAGCCGGCTGCACGACGCACTCCACTTCGACGTCCTGAACACCCAGTATCAAACAGCCGCTTATGGGATGCATTCCGCCATCAACCTCTTGCCACTGCGACTGCGGACAGGCACAGAGCTCTGTCCTCACACAGTCGTTACCTTCCACGATCTGAAGGCGCCCTATCTCTTCCCCAAGGCTGGTCACCTGCGCTGGTGGGTGAACCTTGTCCTGGCCCGCTGGAGCGACGCCGTCGTCGCCACCAACGCCGAGGATTTCGCCAGGCTGTCAACTTACTCGTTCATCCGTTCCCTATCGCTCATCCCCATCGGCTCCAACATCAGCCCTGAGCCTCCGGCAGATTATGATCGAGAGGCTTGGCGAGCCGACCGGGGACTGAAACCCGACGATCTCTTGTTGTCTTACTTCGGCTTCCTCAACGAGAGCAAAGGAGGCGAAACCCTGGTGCGCGCCCTGGCCAGGCTGGTGCAGTCAACCTCCAATATCCAATATCCAATATCCAATATCCAACTGATGATGGTGGGGGGCAAGATAGGCTCCAGCGATCCTACCAACGTGGCCTATCTGAAGAAAATTGAAGGATTGATCGAAGAGCTGGGTCTGACGGACGAAGTATTTTGGACAGGCTACACTCCCCAGCCCGAGGTTTCAGCCAACCTGCTGGCCTCCGATGTCTGCGTGCTCCCCTATCGAGACGGGGCCTCCTTCCGACGAGGCAGCTTCATGGCAGCTCTCGCCCACGGCCTTCCCATCGTCAGCACCCGACCGAAAGTTGACGTGCCTGAGCTACGGCATGGGGAGAACATCCTCCTCGTTCCCCCCGATGCCCCCGTTGCGCTGGCCGAGGCCATAGCCAGGCTGGCCGTGGATGCCGGGCTACGGCGCCGCCTGGGTGAGGGGGCGGCCAGATTGACCCAGGACTTCACCTGGGGAAAGATCGCCGAGAAGACAGAAACGCTTTACGAAGAAATCCTGGGCTCATAACAAAGGATTATTCAATCCTCGTGCCGGGAGCAAAGCGAGCGCCGGTTGAGTAGCCGCAGGCGTATCGAAACCAAGCGAGCGAACCTGTCCAGAAGACCCGCCTGGCTTCGATACGACTCTCCGCTGCGCTACGAGCCTACTCAGCCGGCGCTTCCAAGAAAGAGAAGCGCTGGATGAGAAAAGATAGGCTATTGAATCTGCTCAAGGTCGGCCTCAGCCTGACCTTGCTGGCTATTCTACTCAGTCAAGTGGGCTGGCAGCAGACCCTCGAAACGCTGGGCAAGGCGAAGCTCCCCCACCTGGCAGTGGCTTTCGTGCTCTACCTGGTAGGCATCGTCGTCAGAGCCTACCGCTGGCGTATCCTGCTCAATGCGCTGAAGATAGACATCCCTTTGGCCAGGCTGACCACGCTTTACTTCGTAGGGACCTTCTTCAACAACATCCTACCCACCGGCATCGGAGGGGACGTGGTGCGGGTCTACGAACTCTCCAAGCAGAGCAAGAGACCTATGGACTCCGTCGGCACTGTGCTGCTGGATCGAGCGACTGGCCTCCTGGTGCTCTTTCTGATGGCCTTGCTGGCGCTCCCATTCAGCTATCGGTTGATCACTCCCAGCATAGCAGCGGTGATCTTGCTCCTCTGCCTGGGGAGTTGGGCCGGGCTGGGACTGGCATTGCGGCGGGATTGGCTGGAGAGGTGGGGCTTTTTGAGGATCATGGCCAGGATAAAGCAGCTCAGAGAGCTCTACGAGTCGGTATACGCTTGCGGCCCCAGAGCCATCGGCGGCGCGTTGGTCGTCTCCTTCGTTTTCAACGTTTTGCTCATGGCCGTCAACTACCTCATCGCCCTCTCCCTGGGAGTGGAGATTTCCCTCTCATACTTCCTGCTGTTCATTCCCCTCATCTCCTTCCTGCTGGTCCTGCCCATCTCGCTAAGCGGGCTGGGAGTGCGCGAGGGGGGATACGTCTACCTGTTCGCGCAGGCCGGCGTCTCCGCACCCCTGGCCCTGGCCATGTCCCTCCTGTTCTATGCCCTGAACGTGGCCACCGGTTTGATCGGCGGGGTGCTGTACGCCTTCGAGGGAGCGCGGGGGTATTTGGAGAAGAAGAGCGATGAAAGAAGATCCACTAATGCAAGAGATAAGTGACCCGTCTTTGGGTGCCACCCAACCGCTCCGCGGTTCAGGAGGTTCGTTTGGCAGGCGAGCCAATTTGCGCCTTGCGGCGTCACCCGTCGTGGTTCTCCTCGTCGTCCTCGCGGTAGGCACCGGGTTCCGATTCTTCAACTTAGGCCTTGTGCGCCATAGCTACGATGATAGCTACCCCATCTACGATGCCCTCCGCATCCTTGACGGGCATAAGCTGCTGCTTACTGGGCAGCCGTCCTCTGTCTTGCTAGATAATCCTCCCCTCATGAGCTATCTGCAGGCGATTCCGCTCCTGGTCTGGCGGTCTCCCTGGGCAGTATACATATTCGTCACCGCGCTCAACACTATTGCTATATGGTTTGTGTATCGAGCAGCACAACAGCTTCTTGGAGATGCTGCTGGATTACTGTCAGCGTTTTTGTTCGCCATCAACCCGTGGGTTGTATACTTCAGCCGCACTACCTGGGTGCAGGCACTTATACCCTTCTTCACAGCGGTCATCGCCTGGGGGCTATGGCCGACTATTGTGACGGAACGTCGTTCTCCATCCCGTGTGCTGGCCGCGGGTCTGGCGGTGACGGCGATGACGCAAACTTATATCCAGGCCTGGGGAGTACTGGCGCAGATAGGGCCATTGGTGATTCTGTTCCGCCGCAGGATTCCTCGCCGATCACTCTACGCGGGAATATCCATCTTCGCTCTGGCCCTGACATTGTACGGCGTTGGCCTGTCAGAGGGATGGGAAATGAACCGCACGAAGTTACTGGGATTCCTCTCCAAGAGCGAGTTTCACCCAACCCGAGAAGGGCTGGACCACGCCGTCCGACTTGTTACCGGGCGAGACTTCGAGTACGTCTACGCCAGGGAGGAAACGAAGGAATACGATCTTCGACGGACATGCTCATTGGCAGCACACTACCTGTTAGGTGTAGCATTGATCACTGGAGTGACACGTGCTGTGATAGAGTTGAGGCGAGGAGGTAGAGATCGCCGGACTGCTGTCGTCCTACTGGTCTGGTTTGCCGTGCCAATCGTGCTGGCGAGCATCTCTGCCTATCCCGTACATCCACACTATCTTCTACTAAGCTGCCCCGCAGGTCATATACTGGCTGCGTGGGGAATCTCACCACTGTTGCACCGCAAGGGGCTACGCTGGATCGTGATCTTCATGCTGTTGATTATCGCTATTCTGTTTGGATTCAATCTCCATCGGGCCAGCCAGGAAGTAGCCAGCAGCCCAACAGGACCGGAGTTCGACGGCTGGGCTCTGGGAGCGGGCGCCCAGGTGGGAGCCGCTGTGCGGGATTTATCCAAGGGCAATAGCTACCCTATAAGAATTTGCGCTAAAGGTGGTGAGACACTGCTCAGCAGTCTGAGTGGGGCCTATGTAACGACTCTGAAAGAAGTCGACTTTCCGAACTATGTGGTCCTGCCGGGCGAGGAACCGCTGCTGTATGTATTGGTCAACACCGTCCCTGAGCCAGAGGCTCTGGGACCGCTACAAGAATCATTTCCCGAACACGACATTCTACTTGCCGACGGTACCCATGTTTCCTTCCTCCAGGCATTGCCTTACAGTCGGGATAGCGCCCTTGCGCTGCCGGATGTGGCTCTTGACTGGCCCAGTGAAGCCGGGCTATCCATGCTGGGCTACAGTCTAAACGCAGCAATCCAGCCTGGCCAACCGATTCATTGCACAACGTATTGGCGTGTCGAAGAACTGCATCCAGGGCGAGAGGAATGGTACATTGATGCCTTCTATCATCTCTTGGACCAGGCTGGTCAGATCATCACCAATGTCGGTGGACATGGTCAGTGGGGCTACCGCTGGCAACTCAATGACGTGCATGTGGATCGAGTGAGCATCCCGGTCCCGGCTGATTTGGCTCCAGGAGAGTATCAGATCGCAATTGGCCTCTTTGATTGCATTCACGCGCGCAACTATCCCCTGCGTTCGCCCGACGGCCCAACTTACGCCGCAATCGTTCCGGTCACGGTTGAGAAAGTGGATCAGGTGAGAACTGCCATTGGTCGCCAACTCGCTCGCCTGGCAGTTAAGTGATTTTGGAAGAGACGAAACCTGGCTGAGCTCCACGATTCTGACCGCTTCCGTGCAGATGGATGCCTGCGAATGAAGTTCGCTAAGAGCCAAAGCACACTGAGGCGCGCTCTCAAGCGGCGAGGAGTGTGCTTTCAGCCTCGGAATTGATTCCGATCTCAAGAGGTGAAAGAAGATGAATCTATCCATTGTCATCCCCCTCTACAACGAGGAGGAGAACGTAGAGCCGCTTTACGCGCAATTAAAGGCCTCCCTGGATGGGGCAGGTCGAGAGTACGAAATCATCATCGTAGACGATGGGAGCACCGATGGGAGCTTCGAGGTCCTCAAGAGGCTGCACGAGAGCGATGAGCGCCTCAAGGCGATCCGCTTCCGCCGCAACTTCGGACAGACGGCGGCCTTTGCTGCCGGCTTCGACCGCTCCCAGGGCCAGGTAGTGATCACTATGGACGCCGACCTCCAGAACGATCCCGCCGACATCCCCCTGCTCCTGGAGAAGATCGAGGAGGGGTACGACGTGGTCAGCGGCTGGCGGGTGCACCGCCAGGACCCCTTCCTGACCCGCCGCGTCCCTTCGATAATCGCTAACTGGCTCATCTCCCAGGTCACGGGGGTGCATCTGCACGACTACGGTTGCTCCCTGAAAGCCTATCGCCGCGAGGTGGTGAAGAACGTCCAGCTCTACGGCGAGTTGCACCGCTTCATCCCCGCCATCGCCAACTGGATGGGGGTTTCCGTGGCTGAAGTGCCCGTGCGTCACTATGCCCGGCGCTTCGGCAAGTCCAAGTACGGCCTCTCTCGCACCGCCAGGGTGCTGTTGGATCTCCTGACGGTGCGCTTCTTGCTGAGCTATTCCACCAGACCGATCCACATCTTCGGTGGACTGGGGCTGATCAGCTTCGCCGCGGGCATCGGCCTGGGCGGGTATCTGTCCTACGTCAAGTTTGCCCTCGGCCAGGACATCGGCGATCGTCCCCTGCTCCTCCTGGCGATATTGCTGATGGTGCTGGGCGTGCAGTTGATAAGCATGGGGCTGCTGGGAGAGCTGGTGGTGCGTACCTACTACGAGACGCTGGATAAGCCCATCTACGCGGTGAGGGAAGTATTGGATGAGTGAGGAGCTCAGGGGAACTCGGGGGAACTCGGGGAAACTCATAGGAACTCCAGGCAGGGCGCTGCCTTACTTGCTGGTTCTCGTCGCCTTCGCCCTGCGCATCTATCGCCTTGACTATCAAAGCGTTTGGAGAGATGAGGGCGTCAGCCTCCACTTGGC
The DNA here is from genome assembly GCA_964625745.1 of uncultured Anaerolineae bacterium. Taxonomy (GTDB): domain Bacteria; phylum Chloroflexota; class Anaerolineae; order VGOG01; family VGOG01; genus CAZVCJ01. The sequence continues at coordinate 13,208 of CAZVCJ010000046.1, forward strand.
CGCATCGAGCATCCCCGCTATCCTCGCCAACCGGGCCAGCGATGTGCACCCGCCCCTCTATTTCATCATGCTGCGCTTCTGGACGGAGCTGGCTGGCTCCAGCGAGCTAAGCGCCCGTTTCTTCTCGCTTTTCTTCAGCGTGCTCCTCGTCCCCTCGCTGTACTTCGCGGTGCGCAGAATATTCGGAACGAGGACGGCGCTGATAACTACGGCCATCGCTGCCTTCAGCCCGCTGTACGTTGTGTACTCGCAAGAGGTGCGCACATACGCCATGCTGCCTCTGTGCTATCTGCTCATCATCTACAGGCTGTATCAATTGGCGCGAGGGGAGGAGCTGGCCTGGAGGCATTGGCTCGAATTGGCCCTGGTGGAAGTGCTGTGCCTGCACCTTCACTACTTCTCCATCTTCGCCGTAGTATACATGAATCTGTTCCTGGCGGCGCTGTGGCTGATGGCAATCAGAAACCAGGTTTTTGGAATCTGTACTCAAAGCGCACATAATTGTGGGTGCTCTCTACACGTCGGGAATCACAGAGTAGAGAAAAAACCTGGTTTCTCCCGCTATTGGCTTTCCAGCCAGGCTCTGGCGGCCCTGGCCTGCCTGCCCTGGGCCTGGATGGTCATCAGAAGCTGGACGGCCGCAGGCCCCCCCAAGCCTGCCTTCGCTGGGCCCGCCCTGAGAATGACCCTTCTCGAGCAAGCGAGCTTCATCTGGCACTTTTTCAACGGGGGCAACGACCTCAGGGATCAACGCCTTTTCGCCCCCCTTTCGTACCTGCTGGCGGTTGTCTTTGTCGTGACTCTGCTGCTCTCCATCAGAGCAGACAGCCGGCGTCGCCAAACTCTGATCACCTTCTACCATCAGATGATCCCTCTTGGTATGGCCCTCCTCGTCAGTTGGTGGAAACCGGTGATCGCGCCCAGATACATCATCATGTTCACGGTGCCCTTTTTCATATTGCTGGGCCGCGTCATCGTGGTCTCGATGGAGGCCAGGGGGCTGACCAAGCTGGCTGGCCTGTTCCTGGTTTTGACGCTGGCAGCGACCTTTGCCCTCGGCTTGAGTATCGCCTTCTTCGATCCCACTTTTCTCAAGGACGATACGCGCGGGCTGGTCGAACATCTGGAGCCTCTTGCCAACGCCGACGACGTTATAATCGTCCACCCCATTGATTACGCCGTGGAATATTACTACAGCGGAGATGCGCCCATCGCGATGATAGACCCCGACGACGCGCAAGTAGTGGCCTCACTCAATGAGTCCCTGCGAGGGAAGAGAAGGGCCTTTCTCGTCTGGCCCTTCGGCACTCCCCTCGACCAGCCTGGCTCGTTGCCTTTCCTGCTGGAGATGAGCGGGAGATTTGCTGGCGGAGAGTTGTTCAAGGGCTATAGTCTGAGAATCTATGAGCCGCAACGGGCCGTGTTTCTTCCGGAGATCGAGCCAGCCTCGGCCGATTTTGGGGATGTGCGCCTCACCGGGGCTTTCTACCAGAACGAGGCCGAGGCCGACGACGCCATCTGTCTGGCCCTGCGTTGGCAGTTGGCCAGGGAAACCAACGTAGCCCACAAAGTGGTGGTGATCCTTTGGGATGAAGCGGGACACCGCCTCTCAGGCGCCGACATGCTGCTTACTAATCCCAGGTGGGGCCTTTCGACCGAGCGCTGGGTCCCCGGCCAGGAGGAAGTCAACTACTACGTCGTGCCCGTGCCCCTCGGTACGCCTCCCCTCTCATACCGCATCACCGTAGGTGTCTACGCCGCCACCACTATGGAGAGGTCGCCGTTTCTCGATGCGGACGGGAATCCGGCGGGCGACGATTTCCCCCTGGGCGAGGTCGTGCTGACCAGGGCGCACGACTTCGAGCGCGATCCCTACGGCACCCGCCGCCACCTCTCGCTCCAGACTCTGGACGAGCCTGTGATCGCCGACGGTCTGGCCCTGGAGGGCTTCGCCATAAGCACGGAGAAGGCTCGGCCCCAGGAAACGGTCAATGTCACGCTGCGGTGGCGAGCCCTGCGGGAAGGGCTTCCTCGCTACGTTCCCCGCCTGCGCCTCCGCTGCGCTGATGCTATCTGGGCCGAGGTGGGAAGCGCCCTCTTCGAGGAGCGGTATCCGACCACCGAATGGGCCGGGGGGGAGGTGGTCTTCGAGCAGCGGGAACTGGTTTATCCGCCCAGGGTCGGTCAGGCCGTGCTGGAAGTGGAGGTGGCAGGTAGGGCCGTCGTCCTGGAGGAAATGGAGTTGGACGTCTCAGGGCTTGCGTTCGAAGCTCCGTCAATGCAGCACCAGGTGGGAGTGCGCTTCGGTGGCCCTTCGACAGTCCTTCGGCAAGCTCAGGATACCAGCTCAGGACACTGCTTCGCCGAGCTACTGGGCTACGACCTCGACAGGACGGAGGCGACCACCCGTGAGACAGTGCGGCTGACCCTCTACTGGCGAGCCATCAGCGAGGATCCTCTCACGACCAGCTACACCGTTTTCACCCACCTGTTGAGCGAGGACAGGAGGCTGGTCGGACAGCACGATGGGATACCGGCGGGGGGTGAGCGGCCAACCATGAGTTGGGTGCCCGGAGAGGTGATTGCCGACGTGCACGAGATGGAGTTCACCGACCTGGAGTATCGAGGCCAAGCCCTCATTGAAGTAGGACTGTACGACTCGCACACTGTCGAGCGGGTTCCGACCGTGGAAGGGAGTGATCACCTGATCCTCTCCAGCGAGGTCATGGTATTAGAGATTAGAGATTAGAGATTATGAGAAGTTGGAAGTTGGAAGTTGGAAGCTGGAAATTGGAATATTGTATCGTTCTTGCTGTTTTCATCCTGGCTTTGCTGCCGCGAGTGTTGAATCTGAACGCTTTCATCACCTGGGACGAGCCCATGTGGACTTACCGGTCCATCAAGTTCCTAAACGCGCTGCGGAGAATGGACTTCGGCGGAACCTTCCTGGTGGGGCACCCCGGCGTGACGACCATGTGGTCTGGAGCAACAGGCATAGCTGTCCAGCGTCTGCTGGGCTCTGGGTCGGCAGCCGATTTCGCCTGGCTAAGCAATCTGCCGACTTTGGATCCCAGGGACACAGAGGCTCTGTGCAAGCTGGCTCCTTTCCTTCCGGCAGCCAAGCTGCCGGCGGCGGTACTCCACGCAGCTTGCATTGTGGGCATCTACCTGCTCGCCAGGCGGCTCTTCGACAGCAAGATTGCCCTCCTCGCCGGGCTCCTCCTCGCTCTGGATCCCTTCCATGTCGCCCTCTCCCGGGTGCTACACATTGACGCCCTGGCCGCCAACTTCATGATCCTCTCTGTACTGAGCCTGCTTGTCCACTTCGCGGAGCGCTGGAGTCCCGAACTTGTTCGGGGTGTTCCACCAACAGCCTCAGTCTCCAGACAAGAAGCCCCCAACAAGTTGGGGAGTCCCAATCGCCCGTGTCTATACCTTCTCCTGTCCGGTGCCTTCGCTGCTTTGGCCGTCCTCAGCAAGTCCTACGCCCTTTTCCTCGCCCCCTTCGCTGGTCTTTTGCTGGCTGTATCATATCTGGCCAAAGAGCAGAATTTACGCCAGGCAATTCCCTCAGTGCTCGGTCCCTTTGCCATCTGGTGCCTCGCCGCCGCCCTCACCTTCTTCATCCTCTGGCCGGCCATGTGGGTTGATCCCCTGGGCACTGTCCAGGGCGTGCTCGATACGGCCTTCGGTTATGCCGCCACTCCCGAAGCCACCTCCAACTTCTTTCTGGGAAAGTCTGTCGCTGATCCCGGACCCTGGTTCTACCCGGTCGCCCTGGCGTTCCGCACGACGCCCCTGGCCGTGCTTGGTTTGGTGATAGCCATTCTCTTGCTTTTCAGCGGTCAGGAACATGTTAAACGTGAAGACGTGAAACGTGAACCCAATAAGGTGCAGAGAGGAGACTTGGTGGCTATACTTGCGTATGCCTGCCTTTTCACTATACTTATGACTGTAGGAGCGAAGAAGTTCGACCGCTACATGCTGCCTGTGATCCTGGCCCTGGACATCGTGGCCGCCTGGGGCCTGGTCGGGCTTGGGGAACTCACCAGTCAGTACCTCAGAAGGCGTTCCAGGGGCCACCAGCTTTGGGCTTTGGATATTGGATATTGGATATTGGGTACTGGAATCTGGAGTTTGCTGTTCTTGCTTCAGGCTGGACACATTGTGTCCTATCACCCCCACTATCTGGCATACTACAACCCCCTGGTGGGGGGCTCATCCAGAGCTGTCCAGGTCCTGCCTGTGGGCTGGGGTGAGGGCATGGATCTGGCAGCCAGATACTTGAACCAGAAAGAGGACGCACCAAGCCTTCGCGTCGCCACTGGGGGCATCCCCGGTTTCGCCCCCTTGTTCAAAGGCCAGACGGAGGGGCTGACGGAGCACAATCTGGCTACCGCCGACTACGCCGTCCTTTACGTTAGCGACGTGCAACAGGACTCACCTGGCACGGCTATCCTTCATGATGAGCAAAAGCCTGAGCACGTGGTCAACATTCACGGCGTGGACTACGCCTGGATATATCGCAACACTCACTACCAGGAGTTGATCGCCTATCTGGAGAGCCAGGCTGAACCAAACGACAGGGTCTTGCTTGATGCCGCCTCGCCCTTCGTCAAGCATTATCAGGGGCCCCTGCCCTATTATGTCATCCTCGACAGCCAGAGCTGGACCGAAACGGCTGACGAGCTGGCAGAGTCCACTGGGCCCCAGCGTCTATGGTACGTCTCCTATCCGGGGAGCAACGCGGGAAGCTGGATCAGCTACCAACTGAATACCCATGCTCTTCTCATTGGCCAAGAGGCACTTCCCCACGCCACCGTCTCCAGTTATCTCCTCACCTCTCCCCTGGACCTGGATTCGAGCCCCATCAAGGTAGAGTCAGATGTCAACTTTGGCAACCGCTTGTTGCTAACCGGCTACGGCTTCACCGAGGATGCAATCGAGTACCGAAAACAGTTGGGAATAACGCTCCGCTGGCAGACCATCGCGGAGATGCAAGAGGGTTACGCTCTCTCCCTCCGCCTGGCTGACGAACAGGGGCACCGCTGGGGCCAGGCAGATGAATGGCTGGAGAACGAAGCATCCCTGGCCACCTATGCCTGGAAAGTGGGCCAGGTTAGCGAGAGGCATCGTACGCTCTCCCTCGTCGCCGGCACCCCGCCGGGCCGCTATCAAGTGAAGATGATTCTCTACAGTGTGAGCACGCTACAAGCACTGGACATCCTGGACGAAATGGGCGCCCCGGCGGGCACGGAGTACACCCTAGGGACGGTTTCCGTCGCCAGCCCCAGCGTGCCGCCAACCATTGAGGACCTGGCCATCCCCCACGACTTGCATCACGACTTCGACGACCAGGTGGAACTTCTGGGCTACGACCTCTCGACCACTGAGGTGAAGGCGGGGGAAGTCGTGAGAGTCGTGTTCTTCTGGCGAGCGCTGCGCTCGATGGAAAGCGATTATCGCCTTCACCTGCAAGTGCAAGACAACGATGGCAACGTTTGGGCTGAGGAAGAGTTTCCACTGGCCAATGAAGGCTACCCAACCAGTCAGTGGAATGAAGATGAGATGATTCGCGGCCAATACGATCTGGCAGTGGACGCCGCCGCTCCAACCGGAGAACAAACTCTAAACTTCAAACTTCAAACCTCCAACCTCCAACCCTTCGACTATGCTCAGGACAGGCCTCCAACTTCCAACTTCCAACACCTGACGACATTGTCAGTGGTGGCCCCTGAGCGAAACTTCACCGTACCAGCCGAGATTCAACACCCTCTTGGAGCGAATCTGGCTGACAGGGTGGCCTTCCTGGGCTACGACCTCGATAGAACCACCGTCAAGCCCAACGACACCTTGCACCTGGTTCTCTACTGGCAAGCCCTGGCCAAAATGGATACCAGCTACACCGTCTTCGTCCACCTCATAGATGCCCAGAATCGTACCTGGGGGCAGAGAGACAACCCTCCCGTGAAGGGCACCTATCCGACGACGAGCTGGCTTCCCGGCGAGGTGGTGAGCGGTGAATACGAGATTCTTGTAGACGCGGCAGCGCCAACAGGTGAGTACCAGATTGAAGTGGGGATGTACGACCTGGGAACCATGTTGCGTCTTCCCGCCTTTGACGAGCAAGGGAACCCCCTGCCCGGCGACCGCGTTTTACTGAGCAAGGTGCGAATGGAGTGAACACAAATCAAAAATCTCAAATCTCAAATCTGAAATCTCTAACCTCCAACCCTTCGGCTAGGCTCAGGGCGGGCCTCAAACCTCCAGCAATCGCCCTCATCTTGGCAGTGTTCATCGCCTTGGCTGCCACCTATAGCGTAGTCACGCCCATCTTCGAAGCTTCCGACGAGCTGTGGCACTATCTCTTCGTCAAGCATTTGGCGGATGGTAATAGCCTGCCCGTACAGGATGCCAGCATTGATCAGCCCTGGCGACAGGAGGGCAGCCAGCCCCCCTTGTACTACGCCCTGAGCGCGCTGGCCACTTTCTGGATTGACACCGACGATGTGTACGAGGGCGGCGGAAAACCTGGCTACCCACCCCTGTCGTGGCACAACCCCCACGTAGACAATGGGGTGCTGACCGCGGATGGCAACACAAATCTGGTCGTCCACTCCCAGCAAGAGGCTTTCCCCTGGCACGGGGCCGCCCTGGCCGTGCACCTCATACGTTTCCTATCGGTATTGATGGGAGCAACCACCGTACTCCTGACCTGCTTGATCGCTCTGGAGATATTCCCTGGCCGGAAGAACCTGGCTCTTGGCGCGGCGGCCGTCAACGCCTTCACTCCCATGTTCCTGTTCATCAGCGGCGCCGTCAACAACGACAACCTGGTGGTGCCGCTGTGCAGCCTGGCGCTGCTGATGATGGTCAGAATAGCAAATAGCAAATCTCAAATCTCAAATCCCCGATGGGCATTGCTGGGACTGGTTGTGGGACTGGCCATCCTCACCAAAGAAAGCGCCATCGGCCTCCTGGCGCTGGCAGCCCCGACTATCGCTTATGTCGCCTATCGCCAGCGCTCTATGCGAACCCTCCTGAAAGGCGGCTTCATTGTGGTGGGCCTGGCTGCTATCATATCGGGTTGGTGGTTTGTCAGGAACTGGAAGCTTTATGGGGACCCCCTGGGCTTGAACGTCTTCCTGGACATCCTTGGTCGGCGCCACCCTCCCGCAACCCTCCGTCAATTATGGGGCGAAAGAGTAGGCTTCGCCATGTCCTACTGGGGGCTGTTTGGTGGAGTGAACGTGCCCATGGATGCCTGGGCCTACTACCTGCTTAATCTCCTGGCCCTGGTAGCCGCCGCAGGCATTATCATCTTCCTGATTCGCAAATTGATCCGAGACCGCTTACTGCCACAGGCCTGGGTGAAAGTGGTTCTCTTGTTGGCCTGGCCGACCGTCGTGTTCGTATCCCTGATTCGCTGGGCGCTACAGACCTGGTCCTCCCAGGGGCGGCTGGTCTTTTCGTCCATCTCAGCCATTTCGATCCTGCTCTTCCTGGGCCTGAGCCAGTTCGTGCCCCGACGCTACACCAAAATGCTTATCTGCCTGGTCGGTAGCCTGATGTTCGTCATCTCCGCCATCGCCCCCTTCCGCTACATCGCACCAGCCTACGCCAAACCCCCTCTCCTCTCGTCGGAAGAGATCGAGACCATCCCCAACCGCCTGGACATCTCCTTCGGCGGAGTAATGAAACTCCTGGGATACGATCTCCCAATATCCAGTACCCAATATCCAATACCCAATACCCTGATGCCCGGCGACTCCCTGACCATCACCCTCTACTGGCAATCTCTGGCCGAGATGGACCGCAACTACAGCACCTTCGTCCATTTACTCGACGAAAACGAACTCATCGTCGCTCAGCGGGACATGTACCCTGGGCAGGGCCTCTTCCCCACTAGCCTGTGGTCAACAGGAGATGCCATTGCCAATCGCTACGTCCTCATTCTGCCAGAGACGGCCTTCGCCCCCAACCAGACTCAACTGGAGGTGGGACTCTACGACTTCGCCACCGGCGAGCGTCTGTTGGCCTACGGCCCCAAGGGAGAGCTTATGGGTGACAACGCCCGCTTTCACGAAATCGAGATCCTGCCTCGCGATGAAACGGGAGTACCCAATCCTGTCAACTTCAACTTCGGGAACAGGATCGCCCTCATCGGTTATGACATGGACCGACGATGTGTTTCACCCGGTGAGAACATCCACCTGACCCTCTACTGGCAAGCCCTGGCCAAGATGGAAAAGAACTACTCCGTCTTCACCCACGTTTTGGGGGAAGAAAACCGCATCTGGGCCCAACAAGACAACTGGCCCAAGGGCGGCGATGCCCCTACCTCGACCTGGGAGACCGGCCAGACGATAGAGGATGAGTACGAACTCACTGTCAACCATGAAACTCCCGCCGACGTCTACGACGTCGAGATAGGCTTGTACCTGGCAGCGACGGGAGACCGCCTGAGAATCGTGGGGCAGGGGGGGCGGCTTCTGGACGACCGCGTACTATTGAGTAAGGTGCGGGTGAAGTAACCTTACTTAGAGGCTTCTTCAAATGACCCTCTGAAAACCACAGTGTGGTGAACAATCCCCAAAGAAGCTTTTCAGGTTTGCCAAACGGGGCAACTTGGGGTATGATTAGTGCCCTTATTGGAGGGAAAGCGACTGCGATGGGTGAGGTAACAAAAGATGCCGGTGCTTTCGGTCGCCAGCTAGAGATCTTAGCGCTGGTAGCCATCCTGGTGGTGGCTGCTTTCCTTCGAGTGTACCAGTTAGACCGCGTGCCGCCAGGGCTGACCCATGACGAGGCAGCCAACAGCCACGATGCGGCGTGGGTATTGCGCGGCATACGTCCGCTGTACTTCGTTACCAACTATGGTCACGAGCCACTATACTGCTACCTGGTGGCCAGTGTATCAGCCCTCAACGGTGGGAACGTCAATGAAATCAGTCTGCGCCTGACCAGTGCACTCTGTGGGCTGGGAGTGATTCTGAGCACTTATGCCCTGACCCGACGGATGTTCGGCCTGCCCGTGGCCCTGGCGACGGCAGTGGGGCTGGCGATTTCGTTCTGGCCAGTGGTCACCAGCCGTCAGGGGCTGCGCCCGGTGACCCTGCCACTGCTGCTGGTGCCGGCGATCTACTGTTTCTGGCATGGGATGGAGTCGGGATCTGACAAGAAAATGAGGGGATGGCTGGCAGCGGGAGGCGTGCTCGCTGGAGCGAGCTTCTACACCTACACGGCCAGCCGGACAATGCCGCTTTTCTTTCTGCTCTTTGTCCTCTACCAAGCGGTGCTTCACCGAGATAGGCTGCCAGGCCGCTGGCCCGCTCTCGCCCTGTTCTTCGTTCTCGTGATCGTCGTCGCCGCTCCTTTGTTCCTCTACCTGCGCGCCCACCCTGGCACCGAAGGCCGCATCAGCGAGTTGGGAACTCCCCTACGAGAGCTGGCGCGGGGGAATCTGCGTCCGGTGGGGAATAACATCGTCACCGGCCTGGGGGTGTTTTCATTTCGAGGCGACCCGCAGTGGCGATATAACCTGCCCGGTCGGCCCATCTTCGACCCGCTGACCTCGCTGTTTTTCTACGGAGGTCTGGCCATGGCCCTGTGGCGCTGGCGTGACCCGCGCCACGCGCTGTTGGTCGGCTGGCTTCTGGTGGGGGTGGTGCCCGGCCTGATCACCGGCGCAGAACACAGTACCCTGCACCTGATCGCCGTCCAGCCGGTGGCCTACCTGCTGGTCTGTTTGAGCATGGTGGAGCTTGGGAAATGGCTCTGGCGACGCGGGCGTTTGCTGCGCTGTACAGCGGTGCTGGGTCTGACATTCCTGTTAGTGTGGAGTGGCTGGCTCACCGTCCGCGACTATTTTCTCGTCTGGGCCAACGAGCCCGACGTGCGCGAGGTGTACCATGCGAACCTCCGCGAGATAGCCCACTACCTGGATGCTCAGCCTGCCGGGGGCACGGTGGTAATCTCCACTGAGTATCCTACTTCCTGGCACGACCCCTACATCTTCGAGACCGTGCTGCATGGCGAGGACACGGACGTACGCTGGTGTGACGGGCGTGGGGGGCTTCTCTTCCCTATGGACGACGAGGATGTGCGCTATGTGTTCTCCGCCCGCGCCGACCTGGACGCGGCGCTGGACGAGGACCTGTGGCCTGCCGCCACGCTGGTTGCCGAGCGGACGCTGCGTCCCGACGATCTCAACCCCTGGTTCCGGGTCTACCGCTGGACGGGCCAAGCAGAGCTTGCCGGGCGAATCGCAGCCCTGGCGGAGGCATCGCCAGTGTGGGTCAGCGCGGAAGTGAGCTTCGCGCCGAACCCGGCGCCGGGTGTGCGGCAGGAGTTGTCCTTGCCAGTGAGCTTCAATCATCAGGTAACGCTTCTGGCTTACCGGCTCAACGGCGCGTGCTTTGCACCAGGTGACACAGTAGAGCTAGTCACTTACTGGCGGGCGGAGGGCACCTACCAGCAGGACCTGGCCATCTTCGTCCATCTGCTGGACGCGCAGAGCCAGGAGAACGGCGGGCAGGATGTGCTGCACGTGCCATCCACCACCTGGCAGGCCGGCGACGTCGTAGTCCAGGTGCACCGCTTCGCCGTGGCCACCGACGCAACAGCAGGGCCGCACTACCTGGAGCTCGGTTGGTATGACCGGGCGACGCTGTCCCGGCTGCCGGTGCTGGTACATCTGCACAATACCACTCATGGAGAAACCGTCGCCGACCGCTTACTTCTACATCCGATTGAGATAAGTTGGAAACAAGCAACAGGTAACGAGTAATGGGTGGACACCCCCTCGTTACTTATTCCTCGTTGACTCGTTACACTCACCGTTCGTGGAGACTTGTGATCTGTGACTCGCAACTTGCGGCTTGAGACCATCAAACGACACTGGGCCATCGCCCTCATCGTGGCAGCCTTCCTCGCCCTGGGCGTTATCTATGCCGTGGTCACTCCCCTTTTCGAGAAGCCCGACGAAATATGGCACTACCCTTACGTCAAGTACCTGGCCGACGGGCAGGGCCTGCCAACACGAGACCTGGCCCGAGCGCAGCCTCTTATGAGACAGGAGAGCACCCAGCCTCCGCTGTATTATGTCACGGCGGCCCTGGTCACCTTCTGGATTCAGGATGACGATTGGCAGGATTTAGTGTGGCTCAATCCCTTTTGGGGTTACAACGCCCCCGGCACGGTCAACGACAACAAGAATCGCGTTCTCCACACGGATAGGGAGCGTTTCCCCTATCGCGGAGCGGTGTTGGCCGTTCGTACAGCTCGCCTGGTATCGGTCATCTGGGGAACAATCACCGTCCTGGCCACCTATCTGATGGCCCTGGAGCTATTCCCGAAGCGGCGTTCTTTTGCGGCCGGCGCAGCGGCCCTGGTCGCGTTCAATCCCCAATTTGTCTTTATATCAAGCGCAGTCAGCAACGACAGCACAGTGTCGGCCCTTTGCACCCTGGCCCTCTGGCTCATGCTCCGCCTGGTGCGGCGAGGCGTCTCTGTGACTGAATCTCAAATCACAGATCACAACGATCATTGGGTATTGGGTATCAGGCACTGGGCATTGTTGGGTCTCATCCTGGGATTGGCCCTCCTCGCGAAGACGAGCGCCCTGGCCCTGCTGCCTGTTGCGATGGCGGCCATCGCTATGACCGCCTGGTCTAAGAGGGTGTCTCAAGATTCATTGGACTCTGTCATTGCGAGTCTTCCATGGCGCGGTGCACCATCCGTAAGAGCAGAAACATCCCACCCTCACCC
>CAZVCJ010000047.1:0-24953 GCA_964625745.1 uncultured Anaerolineae bacterium
TTGAGGCGGGACGTATACTTCGCTGCTGTCTCAATTCTAGCATAACTGAGAAGCTATGTAAATTCCAAAGCTCACTCATTCGGATGCCTGCTTGGACAGCGCATATAGCGTTATGAAGCTTGCCCATATATTATAGACCATCTAGCCCGAATTGTCAACTGCTTTAGCGGGCATTCGCCCAGGCTGTAGCGCTGGCACGCCAGGTGGGGTTCCGGGCTATCTGCGCTGGATGGACATCGTGTGAGGACAGTCTCTACCGGACTCTCAAGCTTGACATAGCCGCTACGAGGCTCCTCCAGTCGCCAGCCTGCAATCCGCCCGGTTCCATGGTCAACAATCCTGAGTAACCCCACTTGCCCCTGATGGTGTCCAGGGCCTCGTAGAAACCGAACGGCGCATTGTCCAGCACCCATCTCTTGCCTTCCAATCGCCCCCGCAAGTGTACGTTGGAAATGCGGTCCTTCACTGACTCGAACTTGTCGAGTTCGTCGTACAAGGCCGCCCACTGCAAGTCCAGCGTTATCCATTCGAACTGCCTCACCAGCCCAAAGGGTGTGAAGCCGGCAAGATGGGTGGGGGCATTCTCCACCGACGCTTTGACGCCAGGGTACTGGGGTGCAATGTCGCGTAGGACGTTCTGTAAGAACCTCGGATCAAAACTCTCTTTCCACGTATCCCAGAGATGAAAGACGCACACGGACGCACCAACCTTCTCGGCTAGAAGTAGCGATTCGTGGATCAGCCTCTGGCCTTTGTTGATGTCTTGCGCCTGATGAGAGCATAGACAGATTCCAACGTCGCGGTTGGCGTGGACGGAGAGGATCGGCAGCCCAGCTTCCTGAAGGAAGGAGGCGATCTCGTCGGTGGTGTGTTTTTGACTTTCACTCCAGGCGGCAAATCGTTTTTTCCGCTCGTCGCTGGGCGGGTTTTCGCCGTTCCACTCCGCCAGATTCTGAAACTCGAAGCCATCAATCACCGACTCCTGCCAGAGCAGGCTCATCAATTCGATAGTGCCCGCTAGATCGAAGTATCGCTTCCCGATTGCTCTGGTTGTGGGAGCCACCGAGATTGACAAGGGGCTAAAAGCTCTCCTTGTATCCTGCATGTTGCCCGTCTCCATGGGGGCGCATGATAACGGCCATGTTGCCCAAAACAGCCCACGAGCGCTCAAAATCGCTCCACTGCCGAGTGTACACTTGCGCACCGTCCAGGATGCTCACTTCATACTTGTTGTAGCCGATGACCATCACCGTGTGCTCGTAACGGGCAACGATGGTGCGGCTTCCATCGGAAGCGATGTAGGGAACCGGTGTTCCCCAGGCAACCTGTCCCGTGACCCAGGCGACGACTGGCCGACCCGACACGATTTCCAGGCGCAGGGCGTCCAGGGAGAGATTCCGCACCGCCTGGGCGTCCAGTCCATAGGTCCGCAACAGCGCGGCTATTGGCTCAGCGTGCACGCCGTAGGGCTGGGGCGGGATTTGTCCCCACGATCCATGCACATCGCCGACGAACCCCTCGTCCGGATTATCGGACTGCGGCAGGCTATGGAAAAACTCCAGCTCGTCAATCTCTACCCCGAAGTAGGCAGCCCAGTCCGCCGCCGAACGTGATTCACAATCCAGCGACAGCGCCTGAAAACGTCCTGAGATATCAGCAATGTTGGCTTCCGAGGGGACGGTCGGCGTCGGCGTGGGGGTGGGTACGCCCTTGGCCAGCAGCACGGCCTCTGTTTGCCCCCGCTCCAGGCAGAGTGGCCAGTTGAAGAGCTCCTGCAGGGTCTCCTCTGGATAGATCTGCTGCATGGCCTGGTACCAGGTGAGGCCACCGGTGTTCTGGTAGTGCCAGAATTCCCGCCCCAGGCTGTCCCACCGCCAGTCGTAGTCCTCTTCCTCAAAGGCGGGGATGCGGTGCCAGCCGTGTCGCCGGGCGATGGCGGTGAAGTCCTCGTAGTAGCCCGATGGGATGGAAGTGGGGCGACCGCCAGCTTCGTAGGCCTCGGGTTCCTTCTCCTTGTCCAGCAGGAACCAGAACACCCAGGGGCGTTCGGTGAGGGGGCGGCCCTGGCTGCCGTCCTGGGCCCGGCAGCGGATGAACAACCGCCAGTAGGTCCGCTGGCTGCGGTGTCCTGAGCCTGTCGAAGGGACGTCGTCGCGGACGATCAGCAATTGGTCACGGCCCTCCTCGTTGGGCAACTCAAAGCGCAGGTCCACCGCGCGGCCCGTCTTGTGCCAGGTGAGGTAACCATAAGGCTTGCGACTGACATAGCTGGGGTCGCGGAGGACATCGGAGAGCTGGCCCAGGTAGTCCCAGCCCGTTTTCTCGTGCACCTCCTCCCGCCAGGCCCGATAGCTTTCGATGACGGCGGCGTTCAGGCGCGGGTCGGCGACGGCTATGCCCTCCAGGGAGACCAGGGGGTAAAGCTCGTCGGGGGGTAGGGTTGGGGTTGGAGTGGACGTGGGCAGCGGAGCAGGCAGGTGACGGGTGAGCTCGGCCCAGGGCAACGAGCTGGCCACCGTCGGGGAGGTGGCATCGGCGGGGAACGCCTGTTCGAGGAGGTCTGTTCCACGGCGGGGGGGGGCGCCATCCACGGGGACGGTGAAGAGTCCGAAAGCGCCGGGGCGGTAGGGGTCATATACCTCGAAGGGTTCTCCCTCCTGGTAGCCAGTGTAGATGATGTGCTGGCCATCGGGAAACCAGGCCGGCGCGCCGTCGTAGGCGTCGTTGGTGGTGACGCGCCGTTGCCCGTCGCCATCGGGGTGCATGACGTACAGCTCAGCGTTGCCATCGCGCCAGGAGGTGAAGGCAATGGCCGTGCCATCGGGCGACCAAGCCGGGGCTTCGTCGTCGGCGGCGGGGTAGTTGGTCAGATTGCGCACCGTGTCGGCTTCCAGGTCAGCCAGGTAGATTTCTTTGTCGCCATCGCGCCAGGAGGTGAAAGCAACGTAGCGACCATCGGGTGACCAGGTCGGGGCGTAGTCCCCGGCTTTGCTTTTTGTTAAGCGAACCAGGCTGGTGCCAGCAGACAGGTCCAGCAGATAGATCTCCAGGTTGCCGTCGCGGTAACCTTCGAACGCCAGGCTCGCGCCGTCGGGCGACCAGGCCGGTGCACCATCGTAGGCGAGATCGGTGGTCAGGCGGGTCACGGAGCCATCGGCGGCCGACCACAGGTACAGCTCCCAGTTGCCGTCCCTGTTGGAGGCGAAAGCCAGCCGCGTGCCGTCGGGCGACCAGGTCGGATCGCGGTCCTCGGAAGCAAACGCGGCCTCGGCAGGATGGGCGGTGAGGTTGACTGTCTGGTCGGTGAGGGTATCCAGCAGGTAGATGTCGTCGTCGCCGGTGCGGGGCGAGACAAAGGCCACTACAGGGGGATATTGGGTATTGGGTATTGGAGATGGAGTGGGAGTAGAGGTAGAAGATGGAGAGGGAGACGGGGTGTAGGTGGGGCTGGGAGACGGAGATGGAGTGGGAGTGTGGGTGGGGGTGGAAGACGGAGAGGGCGATGGGGTGAAGGACGAAGTGGGGGAGGGGGAGAGAGAGGGAGATGGAGAGGGAGTGAGGGTGGGAGACGGAGTGGCAGTGGGACAAGGTGACAAGGTGACGGAAGGAGTAGGAGAAGAGGAGATGCGGAGAGTGGAAGATGAAGTGATGGAGGGAGAGGGAGTGCCAGAGGGCCAGAGAGTCGGGGTAAAGTAAGTCCTGGTTAGAGCCGTCAGGATGACTATCCCGCCGGCTAGCAGGATGCCGATCAACTTCCAATCTCCAATCTCCAATCCTTCGGCCTTGCTCAGGACAGGTCTCCAATCTCTAATATCTAATATCCAACCTCTAATATCCAACTTCCAACCTCCAATCTCAAGGATAGACGTGCTGCACCAGGGGAGAGCCATCTTCAGTGACGCGCAGGCGAGGCTGGGCGTCGTCCACGATGCGGGCCAGGTAGAGGTCCACGCTGCGCACCCCGTCCTGAGCCAGTACCGCCCGCAGGATGGCGGTGTCCCGCGTCCGCTCAATGACGTCCATGTCGAACACGAGATTCCCCAGGCTGTAGACGATGGGCGCCCCCTGATAGATCTCCACGTCCTGCAGCACGTGGGGGTGGTGGCCGATGACCAGGGCGGCTCCGGCTTCCACAGCGGCGTGGGCTACGGCGCGCTGCTCCTGGTTGGCCTGGGTCTCGTACTCGGTGCCCGTATGCAGGAGGACGATCACCAGATCAGCTTCCTCTTGGGCCTGAGCTACGGCCCTGCGTACCGGTTCCGGCTCAGCCCAGGCCACGTCGGTGGCAGTGGGCACCTCAAGGGAGTTCCGCCAGCGAGGGGCAGCGAAGGCCAGGAAGGCCACCTTGATCCCTTTGATCTCCAGCACCGCCGGGCGATGAGCAGCGACCTCCCCACGCCCCGCGCCGACGGTGGCGATGCCCAAATCCTCCAGAGCAGCCAGGGTGTCGTCCATGCTGGTCAGGGGGAAATCGAGGACGTGGTTGTTGGCCAGGGAGAGGACATCGAAGCCCGCCGTGCGCAGGGCGGCGATGTGCTCTGGATGGGCGCGGAAGATGAATTGCTTGTCGGCGGGCTGGCCGCTCACTGTGAAGGGGGTCTCCAGGTTGCCCACGGCGATGTCGGCAGATTGCAGCAAGGGATAGACGGCCTGGAACGGGTACAGGGAGCCATACTGATTCATGCGCTCCTCCACCGTGCGGGCCAGCATGATGTCGCCCGTGGCCACCAGCTCGATCTCGTCGTCGGCGACGGGAGGGAACAAGTCGGCAGGGGCGGAGCTCCCCTCACCCCCGACCCCTCCCCCCTCAGAAGGGAGGGGAGATAGCTCCCAGGTCGGAGTGATCGTCAGGGCGTGCACCTGCCAGCCGGTGCGGGCCAGGATCTCCGGCTGGCCATCGTTGTCCAGGTCGTGCACACGCAGGCCGTGCACCAGTCCACCCACGGTGATGCCGCCGCGAGGTCGGCCCAGGTGGTCCAGTACCCGTACTGTGCCATCGTCGCCGCCGATGACCACCTCCGGCCAGCCATCGTCGTCCAGGTCCGCCACCGCCACGGCCCACACCCCAGCGGGGGTCGCGTAGTACCAGCGTTGGGCGCCGTCGGCGGAGAAGGCATAGACACCTGGCTCCTGGCCTCCGCAGGCGACGAGCACCTCCTGCAATCCATCGCCGTCCAGGTCGGCGAAGGCCAGGTCGGTCACGGAGCAGGCGGGGAGGCCCTCACCCCCTCCCCCCCAGCCCCCCTCCCCCTCTCCTGGAGTTGGGATAGGGGGAGGGGGGAGAATCGCTATATCTCCAGTACTGGAGCCAGCGATGAACTCTTGCAGCCCGTCGCCGTCCAGGTCGGCCAGGCGCACCCGCCGCACGTATCCATCCAGGGAGGGCAGGGGACGCAGGTCACCGGTCGGGGAAAGGAGATACAGCCGGCCTCTGTTGGTGGCGATGGCTGCTGTCCCATCGGGGCTGCTGTCCAGGGCCGATGGGTATTCCACGCCCGCCTCACCCACGGGGTAGCGTTGGTGTAGAGTGCCGTCAGGGTTCACCTGGTGGACACAGCCGTCCCAGGACGCGACCAGGATCGTGGTAGCGGAAGAGGAGAGGGCGGTGATGCGGCTGTCGGCGCAGTATTGCCAGCGCTGGCGGCCCGCGCTGTCCAGGGCGTAGAGGCAGTTGTCGTCGGAGCCGACGAGGATGGCGGGTTGGCCGTCCAGATCAACCACGTGCAGGGCGTAGACGCTGGCCTGGGTGGGATGTTTCCACAGGGGTTGACCTGCCGCATTAGCAGCGTAGGCGTATTTGTCCAGCGAGGCTATCAGCACCTCGGCGCGGTCATCCCCGTTCAGGTCAGCCACGGCCAGGTCGGTGACTGTGCCCCAGGTCTGGAAGCGCCAGCTCTCACGGAGGGCCAGAGGGCGCAGGGGAGGCGGCGGGAAATCGGTGTCGGCCTCGTAGCAGGCAAAGGCGGCGCGGAAGAAGTTGTAGAGGATGCGTTCGCTGGCCTCGCCGTAGACCTGATAGCCGCGCTCGATCATGGGAGCGATCTCGTCCTCAGGCAGGGAGAGGCGGGACCCGGAGCGCAGGATGGCCTCCCCCCGTTGCGGGTTGATCTCCGGATGGAACTGCACGCCCCACACGGGGGCCTGACCATAGCGGAAAGCCTGCACCGGGCACAGGGGCGACGTGGCCAGCACTGTCGCTCCTGGCGGAAGGGTCGTCACCTGCTCGGTGTGATAGTGGAAGGGGAAGAATTCTGGCGGGACTCCGTTAAATAGAGGATCCTTAGTCCCGGCTTCGTTGAGCTGCACGGGAAGCCAGCCTACTTCTTGCTGGCCTACCTCCACCTCACCGCCCAAAATATCGGCCAGCAGTTGGTGGCCCAGGCAAAGGCCCAGGATGGGCACTTTGAGATCCAGGGCCTGACGCAGGAAATCGGCCTCGGCGTGCAGGAAAGGATAGTTGTCTAAATCGTGGGGCGACATGGGGCCACCCGACAGGATGATGATCTGCCCCCATTCGGGCGGCGGCAGGGAGTCCCCGGCATAGACTCGCAGGCGGTCGAAGGGCAGCCCCAGGCGAGTCAGGTAGTCGGCGACCCCCGCGGACCGCTCTTCGGCGTGCTCGATAATCAGGATGCGCGGCGTCAGAGGTGTGGGAGTAGGCGAGGGAGTGGGAGTTGGAGATGGGGTGACGGTGGGTGAGGGAGAGGGGGAAGGAGAATATTGGGTATTAGATATTGGAGATGGCGTGGGAGTGGGTGACGGGGTGGTAGTGGGACGAGGGGAGGGGGAAGAGGTGGGGCTAGGGCTAGGGGGATATTGGATATTGGGTATTGGGGATAGAGTGGGAGAGGGAGATGGGGTGATAGGGGGAGGGGGAGAAGGGGAGATGGAGGGATAGGGAGAGTTAGCTGGTGTGCATTGGATGGCAGTTAGAGACAGCAACAGAAGTGCAGTCCCTAACCTCAGGAGACCAACCAACCTCCAATCTCCAACCTCCAATCTCCAATCTCCAATCTCCAGCTTCCAGCTATTCATCGTTCACCACTTTTGAGGCATGGGTGAAGTAGTTGTAGACCGTGGCCGACAGGCGGCGGAAGATGGGGAAGCAGCGATCCCAGTTGATCCAGTCCGTATCTTCCCACAGGAACAACCCGAACAGGTAATCGCCTTGCGGGGTGAAGACGATGCCCACGTCGGAGCGGGTGTCGCCCACCCAGCCGTGCTTGTGGGCGATGGGCACCTCCGCTGGAACGCTGGCTCCGATGACGCTGCGCAAAGGGTTGGTCTTCAGCCAATCCAGCATCCCACAGCAATCCTCGGCGGTCAGGTTTTCGTAGACCGCCAGCAGCTCGCCCTCGCCCTGGCAGCCCTGGTAAATCGCCTCCCACAGCACGGCCAGGTCAGCCAGCCGGGTCTGCATCATGGGATCGGGGCGGGTGTCAATGGCGGCCTCGGCGGCGGGCACGTCAACCTCGGGCAATTCGGGTTTGGGGATGGGCGGCCAGTGTGTCCCACCTTCGACGTAATAGGGCTGGCGCATGAAAGTGCGGGCCAGGCCCAGGTCGCGGAAGGTCTCGTTGACCAGCTTCACCCCCTCCGTCGCATCCCCCTCGCCGATGCCCATCAGCACCAGATTGGCGGCGGCGTTGTTGCTCTCGGAGATCATGTAGGAGACGCCGAGTTGGATGTCATCAGGCAGATCGCCGTCCCAGGCGCGGTAGGCGGTGACCAGGATGCCCGCCTTGAGCAGGCTCGTTCCGGCGTACACTACGTGGATATTGTGGGTGAGCTCCTCGCCAGTGGAGAGATCCTGGACGTACAGGCCGGTCGTGCCGCTGAAGTCACTGCTGATGTCGAGCAGCAGCGGCTTGAGGTCGGACAGGGTGAGCGGCGCCGGGGCCACGTCGGTGATGACCAGGGAGACGGCCCTTCGACAGGGCTCAGGACAAGGCTCAGTTGTAGCGGTGGCGATGGCCGTCAGCGAGGCTCCCACGTCCAGCGCACGGCCCATCCGCCCCGGCTCGAAGTCGTAGATGGTCAGGTCGGCGTCGGCCGGCGTCCACGACTCGGGCCAGCGCGGGTCGTCTTCCAGGGTGGTGCTGATCGCCCGGGCCGACTTCGGCGGGATGTCAGAGTCAGCGGCGATGACCTCCAACTCGGAGCGCAGGTCGGCCTCCTCCAGCGGCGCAACCTCGACCACGGCCACTGGCAGCTCGACGGGTTGCGTCTCTCCGTCGGCCAGAGCCTCGGTGATCCTCGCCATAGCCTCATCGCGGTCAAGCTCGACCCCTGCCTGGCCGGGATAGAAGGCCAGGTCCTCCACGCTGAGACGGTGCTCCCGTACTGGAATATCAACGCCTGCTGCAATCTCCTCCAACTCGGAACGCAGGTGGGCCTCGTCCAGCGGCGCAACCTCGATGGTGGCAACTGGCAGCGCGACGGGGCGCGTCTCTCCGCCGGCTAGAGCTGCGGCGATTTTCTGCACAGCCCCATCGCGGTCCAGTTCGACCCCCGCCTCTCCAGGGTAGAAGGCCAGCTCTTCCGCGCTGAGGCGATGCTCCCGCACCGGGCGATCAATGCCTGCGGCGGCAACCTCTAGCTCCGAACGCAAGTTGGCCTCGTCCAGCGGCGCAACCTTGAGGACGGTAACGGGCAGCGTGGCGGTGCGTGTATCTGGGTTGGGTAGAATTGCGGCGATCATCTCCACAGCCTCGGGGCGATCAAGCTCGGCCCCCGCCTGGCCGGGATAGAAGGCCAGGTCTTCCGCGCTGAGGCGATGCTCTCGCAGCGGGCGATCCACGCCTGCCGCGAGATCGTCCACCAGATCGGCCAGCAGCGCGCGGTCGAACTCGGTCTGCAGGGGCACGTCCACGTCGAAGGGCAATCCCCCCCCTTTGTCCCCCCCCGCAAGCAGGGGGGAAAAGGAGAAGAGGAAATCGCTGAAGCGGGTATCTCCGCCGACGGCGGCCGCTTGGTCCACCATAGCCTCTACCAGCACGGCGAAGCCCACCGCAGCCGGGTCCAGCTCCTGGATGTGATCAAGGTAGTGAAGCCCGATGGGTCGGGCCAGCGGTTCCTCCCACTCCCGGCGCACCAGGTCCCGGGCCTCGTCGGGCGTCATCCCGCCCACGTCCAGGCCAGTGATGGTCACTCCAGGTCGGATGCGGGCCATGTAGTCCTGGTAGACCTGCCGGCGCTGGTTGACAAACAGCCCCCCGGCGATGAGCGCCGCGATGAGCACTGCCACGGGAATCAACCACCACAGGCGGCGCACAGAGGATGAACGAGTCTCTTTGGGTATCACGTTAGATTCTTTGGTCATACCTATTCAC
Organism: uncultured Anaerolineae bacterium; assembly: GCA_964625745.1. Classification (GTDB taxonomy): domain Bacteria; phylum Chloroflexota; class Anaerolineae; order VGOG01; family VGOG01; genus CAZVCJ01. The sequence continues at coordinate 9,333 of CAZVCJ010000047.1, forward strand.
CTGCATGAATTCCCCTGAGTTCCTCCTGGTTCCCCTGAGTTTCCCTGTCTCACAGGAACTCGGAGGAACTCGTAGGGGTAGTGACGTTTTCTACCTCAACACCTTCGACAGCACCCGCCGTATCTCGACGGTGGATAGGTATTGGCCCACGTAGCGGCCATCCAGCCAGATCTCGAAATGCAGGTGGAGGCCGCCCTCGGGGTTGTACAGCGACTCAGGCGTGCCGGAGTTGCCCACCGTGCCGATGGCCTGGCCCTGGGCTACGTCGTCGCCGACCTTCAACCCGTCGGCGATGCCGCTCAGGTGGGCGTAGCGGGTGATGAGCCCGTCGCCGTGATCCAGCCACACCTGTCGCCCTCGGAGGCCATCCAGCACGTTCTCCGGGGTGTATCCCTCCTGGCGACAGGTAGCCAGCCAGTCGTCCATCTGAGCCTGGGTGGGGCTCTCGTAGTCCCCATCAGCGCGGATGACGACTCCGTCGCGCGCAGCCAATACCTCGGTGCTGATGGTGACCGCGGTGCCGTCGGGGTAGGCGTAGAAGTCTGTTCCTTGATGCACTCCGTAACGGTAGTGGCGCGGCGCGCCGGGCAGCGTGTTCAAGCGGTGTGGCAGCTCCATGCCAGCGATAGGCATCGTCAGTCCGCGCAGGCGATCTAGGGCGAGTTCGGATATGGGCGGCGGAGAAACCAGGTTTTTATCGGCTCGAGCAGACAGATCGTTGCTTGTGGATTCTCCTGGGATGTGAGAAGGCACCCCATCGGCGGAAAAACCTGGTTTCTGATAGTACACCACGTCCGCCCCAATCAGGATTAAGCCGCCTTTTGCTGGCCAGCAGCCGCGCAGGGTTACGTCGCGGTCAATGAAGGTGTACATCGCGCGCGTCTCGCCCGTCTCAGTGTCCAGGGCCAGCACGCGGCGGTCGTTGCTGTCCAAGACGTACAGGAGTCCGTCGGCGACGGCGCACAGCGTAGTTGGGTAGTCCAGACCACTCGACACGGCCCAGGCTTTGGCCCAGTCCGGCCCGCGATATTTGATCACCTCGGGCCGCTGGCCGGGCCACTCTCGGAGGAGGACGTACACGTTCTCACCATCCACCGTCAGATCAACCCCCAGGCTGCTCGGCACCTCGGCCACGACTGCCGCCCGACTGCCGGCCACGCGCCACACCTGCCCACGGTCGGTGTCGAGGAAGTACGTGGCGTCTTCGTCAGCAGCGACGGCGGTGACGTAAGTGCCACCGGTGCCGGCCACGGCCTCCCAGTCGGAACGATGCCAGGTCTCGCTCGTCACATCGTGGCGGAACACCTCGCCGGAGCGATCTACAACCAGCAGCGACCCGTCTGGCAAGAGTGCCACGTCAGACAGCTCCTGGACTGGCAGGCCGGCCAGGGTATCGCCGGGCGCGGCTATCACCAGCGGCGGTTCATGCCCCCCCTCGGTCCCCCCCAACTTTGGGAGGGAAGCCACAGTCAAGCGAAGCAGTCGGCCGCTGTCTACCACGTACATCGTGTCTTCATCTTTAGCCAGGCTCACGGGGTGGGGGAACGTCCCGTCCGGGTAGCGGTAGGCCGTCACGCTTTCCTCGTCTAGCCAGTGGGCCTGGCCAGGCGCGTCATCGTCCCGGGCGGTGACGATGTCCTCTACTGATGCCAGCGCGGCCTGCACGCCCTCCAGATTGCGCTCGAACTCGGTGTCCTGGTGGTTGGTCAGTTCTACCTCGGCGACGGCGATGCCCAGGTCGGCCAGGTAGTCGTTGAACCCGCCGGTGATGGGATAGCCCGCCCAGCCCTCCTCCGGGAAATCGTAGCCGGTGCCTGCGGCCAGCGTCGCCGCCAATCGCAGCGACGAGGCATTGTCGCGGCAGCCGCCGGCGAACACCGCGCCCGCGCTGCTGTGGTAGAAGACCACGACGTGGGCATCGGCCAGGAAATCGCGCGCCACCTGCGACTCGGGCTCGGAGAAGGGATACGCGCCGCCCGCGCCGGGCTGTGGGCCGTCGCTGGTGTAGGTCGTGGGATTCCAATCGTTGCCCACGCAGCCATCCAGGTCGGTGTCGGCGTTGCGGTTGAGGTCCACCCCGCGAGCGTTGTCCCGCGTGTCGGCGGCCAGGCCATCGGGATTCAGAGTGGGGATGATCCACAGGCTGACTTCATCGGGCACGTCCCCAGGATAGGCTTTGAAGTGGGCCAGCAGCTCCCGCGTCAGCTCGTGGGTATTGGCCTCCCAGCCACCGTGGATGTCGCCTACCAGCACCACTTTGTAGCGCCCCTGACCAAAGCGGTGGGCCTCAATGGGACGACCCTCGACGGACTGGCCGATGGTCAGGGGTGTGGGAGTGGGCGTCGGGGTGGGACTTGGCGTGGCTGTCGGGGTAGGGGTGGGAGTCGAGGTTGCGGTGCGAGTGGGCGTGGGCGTCCTGGTGGCCGTATTGGTAGGTGTGGGTGTCGCTGTCGGGAGTGGAGTTGGCGTCGTGGTGTGAGTGGGCGTGGCCGTGGGCGTCGTGGTACGGGTGGGGGTAGCAATCTGAGTGGGCGTCGCGGTGGCAGCGCAGGTGGGTGCCGGCGTCGGCAACGGCGTCGCCACAGCGCAGCCGGAGACGAGGGCCACAGTCAGGGCCAAGGCGACTGATATATCTGATATATTCAGTAGGTTTGAAAGCGCTCTGGTGATTGCCACTCTATCCGTTATTCCCTCACCCGATAAATCTGCACCTTCTCATTCTCGTAAACTACCTCCAACTCCCCTCGCTGCACCATCTCATCGAACTTGGCCAGGCCAGCGGGGTCGTAGACGGTCTGCTCCAACTGGCCCACGTAGATGTAGGAGACGTGCAGCTCGCCGATGAGCTGGAGAGCGCGGGCAACGTCGGGGGTGTTGAAGAAGTCGCGCGCCTTTCCATCGCGCTCTCCCACCTGCGAAGCATAGCGCTGCTCGTTCTGGTGGGCACCCAAGAAGGTGGGCAGCCCCGTGTAAGTGGCTACGCGCAAACCTCCCTCGCGATAGTAAGGTATAGCAGCCTCGGCGACGACGGGTGTGCCCCTGACGTTGGCTATCAGCCACTGCAGGGCCTGGTAATCGTACTCCAGTTCGATGCGGTTGTTCTCAGGCCAGGTGTAGGAGCCGACGGTCATGAAGGCCATCCCATCCAGGGTGCCCACGGGCGGCCTATCGCCTGGGAAGCGGTCGTTCACCCGTGCCGGAGTGTAGACGAGGGGATAGAGCAGGCTGGCAAAGAACAGGAAGGCCAGGCCAGCAACCCAGACTCGCCGCTGGCCCGCCGATTGCCAGCGCCTTACCCTGGCCCAGAGATGGGGCACGGCCACCGCTGCAGCGATGCCCAACATCACCCAGACCTGGATGTAAAACTTGAAGATGGTGTTCATGCGCCACCAGGTCTGGTCCCCGCCCAGGTGATCCTTCAGATAGACCACCTCGCAGCCCGCCGTCACCAGCAGCCCGGTGAAGACCAGCAGGGAAACGAAAAGCTCCTCCGGCGAGGCATCGTCGCGCAACAGGAGCAACAGGGCTCCGACGACCAGGGGCAACACGAAGGCCAGCACCCAGAACTTGAGGGCGGCCAACGCCGCCATGAACAGCAACATCCCTCCCAGGCCATAAACGGCCAAACGATAGTTCGACGTCTGCCGCTGCACCAAAGCCTTGTAGATCTCGGCCAGGCGGGGCAGCACCTCCCACCGGGCTAACGCCAGCCGCACAAAACGCAGCACCCCCAGCCTGCTCCGCTGCCGCATCAGCTCCACCAGCAAGAAGGTGATGACGATGAACAGGAAAAAGCCCCACACGGTGAGGAAGGACAGCAAGTCGGTGCGCCCTCTGGTGATGGCCAGGCCCAGGCCGACGTCGAGGGTTTGGTAATGGGCGAAGAAGGGCCGGTAGAGCAGCAGGCTCAGGCCGCCAACAGCGATGGTCACGATCGCGGGCCAGGCGAGCTTCCATTTGCCACGAACCAACCTCTCCCGCAGGAAGAAGGCGACCGCAATGAGGCCCAAATAAGTCGGCAAGTCCCAGGTGTTAGTCACGGCCAGAGCACCGAGGCATAGGCTGGTAGTTAGAAGTTGGAGGATGGAAGTTCGAGGACGGGTATTGGGTATTGGGTATTGGATATTGGAGATTAGAGATTGGACGTTTGACGTTTCACGTTTCACGTTTGACGTTTTACGTTTCACGTTTGACGTTGGTGGCCTGCCACTTAGAACGATGTTTAACCCCAGAGCTAGCACGAGAATGGTGAACGGTATCCCTATCATGTGGGGGTGCAGATCGGCGAAGAGGAAGCTGAAGTAGGGGAACTCGCTGATGGTGCCGGGGATAACGCGGGTGCGGCCGAAGTAGTCCAACGAAGGCAGCGATTGGCCCTGGATGACCTTCAGCAGGCCCGGCCAGGCCCGCACCAGGCCTTCCAGGCCAGGGATGCTGCTCCCGAAGTCAGAGCCGCCTATCCCCCCCAGCCGGTCGGCCAAATGCACCATCCCATCCAGGTTACCCAGCACCGCCACAAACACCGCCGCCAACAGACCGGAAATGAGGGGACGAGAGGAGCCAGAGGGGGCTGAAGAGTTCCCCTGAGTTCCCCCAGTTCCTTCAGTTCCCTTTGCCAAGTTAAATCCGACACAAAATGCATTCCCCACCGTCAGGGCAAATAGCATGGGGATAGCCAGGTTGAAGGCCACCGAGGGCATGACGCCCGTCAGCTTGATCACCAGGCCCACGATGAACTGGCCGTAATAGTAGTAATTGATATACCCCCCCGCGTAGTAGGGATCGTAGGGCGGAAAGTAGGGGCTCTTGAGGATGGCGTTCAGGAAGGCGAACTCCATAGGCTTCTCGCCGCCCAGCCAGGGCTGCCACAGATCGGGGTTGAACATGCGGATGACGACGAACAGCAGGAAGGCCGCCGCGAACAGCGCCTCGTTGAACAGGATCAGGCGTCTCTTATCGCGCCAGAAAGCCACCATCGCCTCTCTGTGGCGTCGGAAGAAGTAGAAGGAGAGGAGAGCAAGAAAGGCCAGGGCTAGTACGATGGTTGGCAGACTGTTTCGCAGCAGGCACAGACTGGCCGTGATCCACACCAGGTAGGCCACGACGACGAGGCCCAGGCTCTTGGCCAGAATGTAGCCCCGATCCGAGAGGTGACGGAAGATCACAAAAGTCACCGGCCAGGCAGCCAGCCCTATCAAGACCACTGCCAACCACCAGAAGATCACGGCGAACAGATGATAGCGGTTGGCCAGGCCATTCCAGCGAAAGTCGTCAATGACGGGAAGCTCATCCACTGGCTGATCGAGGAGCAGCGTTTTGCCCTCTTTTGAGGGAGATGGCGAAGGCCGAGAAGTCGCGCCCCAGAAGCGCGCCAGAGGCGTCGGCGCGCCCACGTAGCCCTGGATGGCCCCGTCCCAGCTACCGCCCAGCAGGGAGTCCCATTCCATCGCGCTCAGTTCCCGCACCTTCTGGAAGATGATGGGCTTGGGATGATCGTAGACCGTGAAGCTCTCGTCGCTGGCATCGTCGTTGAAAACGAAGGGACCCAGGCGGGGGTAGGTGGTGAACTCGGCCACTTTCTCGAACCCCAGCTCCCCGGCGAAAAGAAGCCGGTAGTACCTGGTGCTCATAGGATAGCGCTCTGGCAGGTTCGGGATGGCCCCGTACAGGCGGTTGGTGGACAGAATGATGTAGTCAGCCTCGCTCAGCCGCGAGCGAAGTAAATTGTACTTTGACTCATTATCATCTTCATACATGGGCAGCTCGACCATCTGATACCCGTGCGCCCCGATGTTCGCCCCTGGCTCAGGCAGCCCAAGGGGCAGGTCATCGTCCCAGTGTTCCGATGCCAGCACCGAGCCGTCGGGCACGTGCTCATAGATCCAGCGCGAGGCTACGATCCAGGAGTGCTCCGTGCCGTAGACGCCAACGACGAAGGCCAGGGACCAGAAGATAGTCCACCCCAGAATCACCACTATGAGCACATTGCGAATCGCGAGAAGCGAAGGGACAAGTCGCAACTTGCCACCTGTAACTCTAGACTCGAAACCCAAAACCCGAAACTCGCATAGCATGCCCGCCCCCATCACGATGAACAGCGGCACCACCGGTACCATGTAGCGCATGAACTTGGCCAGGAAGAGGCCCGTGATGCCGAAGTAGGGGACGATCCACGAGAGCAAAATCAATTCGCCCGGCCTGGCCCGTCGCAGGAGGGTGCGCATCAGCACCCAACCCAGGCCCAGGAAGGCCACGATGCCCAACGGCCAACCCATCCCCCAGCGCACTTGTTGCTCAATGTGATAGAGGTAAGGAGTAGTGCCCCGGTACTGGCGGGTGAAGGGCATGTCCGCCCGGCCGCTGGCCATGGCCCCCTGCTCCTTGATCACTGCCTCCACAAAGCTGCCCCAGTCGAGGAAGACGAAGGGTGAGGTGAGGGCGAAAACAATGAGAGCGACCGCAAAGGTGAGCACCAGATGCCGTACAGCCTGTGTCCAGTCAATTGCCCCGTCCTGCCTTTTCCGCCAGGTCGTGATCAGAACGGCCACCACTGGCGCGGCCAGGATCGGCAGTGCACTGAACTTGGAAGCGATGGCCAGTCCAGCGCCCAGGCCGGTGAGGGCCGCCGCGCCTCGCGTGCGGCGTTCGACCATCAGCATAGCGCCGTAAAGCGCCAGCAACGTGAAAGTCGTCGAGATGGGATCAACGGCGAAGAAATGGGCGAGCTGGATCTGGGTGACGGTAAAAGCGGAGAGAGCCGCCGCCAGCAGCCCCGCCGTCTGCCCGTAGATGCGGCGGCCAATCAAGTAGACGAGGTAGACGGTGAAAGTGTCGGCCAGGGCCATGAGGAATCGGCCCACGTAGGCGAAGCCCGGCGACCCGTTGGCCGTGGCCAGGGACTGCACGGTCTCCGGAGAAGCGCCGACGCGCTCGGCCACAGGCGCCAGACTATGCACCAGGTTGGCAGTGATGGTCAGCAAGTAGAGCGGGAAGTGACCATAGGTGTAGCTTCGCCGCTGCTGGCCATTGAGGTCCCAGAGGGGGTTGAAGGTGGACTGGCGGGGATCCAAAGCCGTTGACCAATCCTGCGGCCAATGCATCGTTGGGGCGTAGAAGGCCACCGTCGAGCGCTCATCCGGGTGGGTCAGCTTGCCGCTATCCCAGGTGATGTTGTAGCAGCGCAGCGCAGCAGCGATCAACAGCACCGCCGCCAGCGCCAACTGAGCCCAGTTCCTCTTCAGCCTGATCATTATCATCTGCATAGTCCAGATTCCTTGTGAAGATGAGGTTATTTTATCACTATTGGGCCTGGATGACAAATGGAACAACGGACGGTAGGATTTAACGGACGGTAGGATTTAACGGACTAATCCAATATCTAATCTCCAATATCCAATCTACTCAACAAATACAGGACAGCTTCTAATACTCCCCCACCGATGGCCCGGGCCTTGTCGGAGATGGTGAAGCAATGCTCCCGCACGCCCCGGTGGTCTACGTCGCCCACTTTCATGCCGGCCTTCACCATCAGCCCGTCGGCCAGCAGCCCCCTGAGCACGCCCGATATCTTGGCCTCGACGGGCTGGCCAGCGACGGAGGCCACCGCCTCGCCTGCTTCCACCGCATCACCAATGCGCCGCTTGCCCATGAAAGCGCCCTCGCAGGGGGCGCGGAGCACTCGCTCAACGGTGAAGCCCGCCGTCGGGCCGGGCACGCCGGTGGGCGGCTCCGCGCTGCCCGACAGGATGACCCGCCCCAGATGGTGCCCCCGATTGGTCTCGATCACGGCGTGGACGTCCACCCCAGCGGTGAAGCCCGGCCCCAGCCCGATGACGATGGGAGCGCCGGTGATGACGGTGGCGCCGGTGCTGCGCTTGGCCATGATGGCGTCAACGACCACTGTGGGGTGCAGCCGAGTGATCACTTCTCCGCGCGGATCTATGACCACGGGAATCTGGCCTGCAGCCAGGACCGCGCGGATCTCTTGATCGCCTTCGACCAACCGGGCTACCAATCCCTCTACCTCCACCCGTCCTTCAAAGACAGCAGAGGCCACAGCCACCGCCCGACGGATGACCGTAGGCTGGGCCAGTTCTGTGACCACGACCGGCATCCCAGCCCGGTGCAAGCGATGGACCACACCAGTGGCCAGGTCACCTCCGCCTTTGATCACCACCAGGATGTCCTCAAGCATCTTTTTCTTTCCTATTTCTCCTGCTCCCGCCGGATCCCTTCGGCGGGCTCAGGACAAGTGTCAAATCCGGCGGGCATGGCCTGGATTTGGCAATCCAGGCCGAGCAAGCCTGGGCTCCTGCAACCTCAAGGTCAAGAGAAGGGCCAGGGCGTAGAAGGCCAGGGCCAACGAGAAAAGCGCGGTAAAGCCCACCAGATCAACGATAAGCCCTCCCACCGACGAGGCCAGCACAGCTATCCCCATGACGGTATTGGCGAAGCCGATATAGATGGGCCGGTCGTCGGGCGGGATAATCTCCAGCAGAAAATTCATGTTGCCGATCAGGGCACCCGACTTGGAGCCGCCAGACAGGATAAAAACGAGGGCGAAAAGGCCCGGCGCAAGCTCCCTCAGTCCAGGCAACAAATCGGCCAGGGGCACGATGGATAGAGCCACGAGGGGTATGAACAACCCCAGTGAATTGGACAAAACAAGGAGCAATTTGTTGCCCCGCTGGTCGCTGATGTGGCCCCACAGCAAGTTGGAGGCGAAGCTGGCCAGAGTGGACCCGGTCAAATAGACCCCCACCATGCTCACCGGCACGGAGAGAGCCCGTTTGGCGTAGATGATGTAGAAAGGAGTGGCTATCTCGGCCGCCATCAGCAGCAAGCGCATGGTCAAGAAGCGACGGTAGTTACCGTCTCGACGCGGCAAATCCAAAGCCCGCCTGAATTGCCTGCCCAGGGGCACCCTCTCCTCGTTGACCGGTTCAAGGGGTTCCACCACGAGAATGAAGGCACCCACAGCTACGCAGAGGGCAAAAAAGGAGAGCAAGAAGAGGATGGCATAGTTATCGGGGAAAGCCAGGCCACGCCGCTCGTCGAGGATGTACCTGACCAACAGGCTCCCACCGAGGGCCAAAAATCCCCCTAGAAAGAGACGCCAGGCGAAAAATGCTCCGCGTCGCGTGGGTGGGATAGCTTTAGCCACGAAGTCTACAAAGCAGAGGCCAGATAGGCCCGTCCCTAGACTGTAGGTAGTAAGCAGGGTGAAAAAGACCACCAGGAGCACAGCAGGGTCCTCAATGAGGAAAATGGACAGAGCCATCAATCCCCAGATCACCACCCTCACCCCAGCCATGCAAGCGTAGAAGGGCAGTTTTCGCTGGCGTCTTTGTAAATAGCTGGACATCACAAGCTGGGGTAGAAACCAGCCTCCATTCTGAATGGGCACGATCAGGCCAATGAGGAAATTGGAAGTCGTCAGTTGGCTGACGAACCAGCTCAGCACCAAAGAGGGATCCAGCAATGCACTGAAGAAATTGAAGATAGCGCCATTAAGCACCCCCAGGCTGAAATTGCGCCTCAGGTGTCGTTGGGCCGTAGCGTTGATGGTATAGGCCAAGGGAAGCTATTCCTTTTCAGGTGCCAGGCACTTTCGCTGAGGATTTCACAGCAAAAGCGCTTTTCAAATTGTCTTCGGCGCTCGGACAGACAACCTTTTCGGAAGTGCCTGGCACCTTGGGTGTGCCCTTCCTGGCACTCAGCGACTGGCCCTTACCACCCTGGCGCAGCATGATTATCTCGGCCATGATGCTGAAAGCTATCTCCTCAGGCGTCTCCGCCCCCAGGTCCAGGCCCACCGGGGCATACACCCGTGCCAGCTTTTCCTCTCCCACCCCCTCTTCTTGCAGAGCCTCAAAGATGAGACTCACCTTGCGGCGGCTGCCCAGCAGCCCAATGTAAGCTGCCGAGGACTCGATGGCCGTCCGCAGCGCCGCCGCGTCACTCTCGTGGCTACGGGAGGCGATGACTATCCAGGTATTTGGGCTTATGTCGAGTGAATTCAACCCTGCCTCAAAATCCCCCACCAGTACCTCCTCGGCCTGGGGGAAGCGATCCCGGTTGGCGTATTCGGTGCGGTCGTCGAAGACCACGGTGCGGAATCCCGCAAAGTGGGCCAGTTCCTCCAGGGGGACGGCAACGTGGCCTGCCCCGATGAGCATCAGGGTCATTTGAGGAGCGATGACGTCAACGAACACGTCCAGGTCTCCTCCACAAACGCCCAGGTCCTCCTGGTGTTGATCGGCGCGCAAACCGTAGTGGACCAGGCGCGGCTTTCCTTCGCCCAGTGCTTCCTGGGCAGCCTCGATGATGGCCGCCTCCAGCGCCCCTCCTCCGACGGTGCCCATAATGGTGCCGTCGGTACGGATCAGCATCTTGGTTCCCACCTGGCGGGGCGTCGAGCCACGGGTCTGGACAATAGTAGCCAGAGCCACGGCTTCCCTGCGGCGAACAGCCTCGGTGATAGCTTCGTAGATGGTGTTCATTCACCTACTCCCTTCCAATGACATTGATTATACCACCTTCCGGGCCTTGAGGCAATAAAACGCGATGCTCAAACGTCGTGCGTCAAACGTCATTCACGCTTCACGTTTCACGTTTGGCGTAAGCCAAAAGCGCCGCTCCCAGCGCACCGACGAGTTGAGGTTCGGACGGCAAGAGGATGGGCAAACCGATCTGCTTCTCCAGGGCCTTCACCACGCCGATGTTCTGGGCTACGCCGCCGGTCATGACCACCGCTTCCTCCAGGCCCACCTGTCCTGCCAGCCCAGCCACCCGACTGGCGATGGCGGCGTGGATACCAGCCACAATGTCGGCCTTGGGCGCCCCCCGGCTCATCTGACCTATGACCTCCGACTCGGCGAAGACAGTGCAAGTGCTGGAGATGGTCACTGGGTGGTGGGACTGCTGGGAAAGAGACCCCAATTCCTCGACTCGCACCTCCAGAGCGTCGGCCATCACCTCCAGAAAGCGGCCCGTGCCGGCGGCGCACTTGTCGTTCATGGCGAAGTCGGTGACGTATCCCCGTGGATGCACTCTGATCACCTTGCTGTCCTGTCCACCGATGTCTATGACGGCGCGAGCGGCAGGGAAAAGATGTATCGCGCCCCGGGCGTGACAGGTTATCTCCGAGACCTCCTCGTTCGCCGCGTCGTACGTCACCCGCCCGTAGCCAGTGACCACTGTGTAGCCCACTTCCTCAGCAGCGATGCCCCCGCGAATCAACAAGCCATCCACCAACCGCGCTGCCACCTGGCGGCTATCGTGTCTGGCCCTGACCAGGTCGCTGGCGACCACATTCGCAGCCCCATCCAACACCACCGCCTTGACCGTCAACGCGCCGATGTCTATCCCCACAAAGTGCATGGCCTCCTCCTGGCAACTGATGGAGAAACCTGGTTTCTGAAGTATTATACCAGGAATTCCCCACAGTTCAAGCGTGGTTGACAATTTCCTCTCTGAGTAGTATGATAAAGCCACCGACTTCAAGGAGAAGGACTCGACATGGTTCCAACTGAAAAGAAGCTTATCCTTATAGTGGACGACGAGCCGAGGATGATCAAGTTTATCCGCCTGAATCTGGAGCTGGAGGGGTATCGGGTTAGCGAGGCGTCCAATGGCCTGAAAGCCCTGGACAAAGTGCGCACGGAGCTGCCCGATCTCGTCTTGCTGGACGTAATGATGCCTGAGATGGACGGTTTCGAGACCCTGGAGCGAATCCGCGAGATCTCGACCGTGCCGGTCATCATGCTCACCATCAAAGCTGAGGAGGAGGACAAAGTACGGGGCCTGGAGCTGGGGGCCGACGACTACGTCACCAAGCCCTTCAGCCCCAGGGAGCTCTCCAGCCGCATCAAGGCCGTGCTGCGTCGGGCGGAGATGCCGTCGCCGATTGAGAAGAAGGTCTCGAAAATTGACGACGACCTGTCCATTGACTTCAACCAGCGAGAGGTCATAGTGCACGGTGAGAGGATCAAGCTGCGCCCCACCGAGTATCGCCTGCTCTATCACCTGGTCAACAACGCCGGCTGGCTGATGACCCACGAGACGCTGCTCTCCAAAGTCTGGGGCTACGCCTATCGGGACGATACCCACCTGTTGCGCCTTTATATCACCTACCTGCGTCAGAAAATCGAGCCCGATCCCTCCCACCCCAGGTACATCTTCACTGAGCGGGGCGTAGGCTACCGCTTCGTGGATTTCAAGCGAGAAGCCCAGGATGACTGAACAAACACACAAGCCCCGGCGATCAAGTTCCTCGCCGGGGCTTGTGTGTTACTACGGTTCTTTACCGTGCCAGTAATTCTCTCACTTCTCCAAGATTGAGGCAGTTTCCCAATTGGACGAAGGGAAAAAGATGGTGTATAATTGTGACAATTACCCACAACCCAAACACAACACAGAATAGGGAGGGAAAAAATGAACAGGAGTGCATGGATACCCGACGACTTCTTAGCAGACAAGCCCAACGCCTCTCGTATGTACGATTACTTGCTGGGAGGCTACCACAACTTCGAGATTGACCGTCTGGCGGCCAAGCAAGTGATCGAATTCTATCCCGATGTGCGACTGGCTTCCTATGCCTGCCGCGCGTTCCTGCGCCGGGTAGTCAACTTCCTCGTCGAGCAGGGCATTGACCAGTTCCTCGACATCGGTTCGGGCATACCGACCGTCGGCAATGTCCACGAGGTGGCCCAGAAAGCCAACCCCGCCGCTCGCATCGTCTACGTGGACATAGACCCTGTCGCCGTGGCGCACAGCCGGGCCCTGCTGAAAGACAACCCCAACGCCACCGCCATCCGGGCCGATGGCCGCTGGCCTGACCAGATTCTCGACCACGCGGAGGTCAAGGGCTTGCTCGACTTCAGCCAGCCGGTGGGGGCACTGCTCCTGCTGCTCCTCCATGCTATTCCGGACGACGAGGAGGCATACACCGCGGCCCGCACTCTGCGCGATGGACTGGCGTCGGGCAGTTACATGGCCATTTCGCACAATACATACTACCAGGCTCCACTTGAGGTCGTGAAGAAAATGGAAGAGATGAGTGCCAGGACGCCTACCCCCGGCAAAATACGTTCGAGGGTTGAAATCCGGCGATTCTTCGACGGGCTGGAGCTGGTCGAGCCGGGGCTGATCCACCTCCCCCTCTGGCGGCCAGAAGGGCCCGAAGATGTTTTCCTCGACCAGCCAGAGCGATCATTGGCACTCGGTGGAGTTGGGCGCAAGGTCACGTGAAATGTGAAACGTGATGCGTGGCTGTTTTGCATCACGGAAGCTTAGAGGGTAAGCAATTGAACGCAGAAGCCAGGTCACAGGTGCACCAAGCTCTGCTCAGTCGTTGCCACGCCATCGCCGACCATTGGTACCAAGCCATTGCGCGAACCAGTCACGTGCCACACAGCGCAGCAGAAGTACGGCAGCGCCTGATCGAATTGACCGAACAGACCATCGCGCTTCTGTTCACGGAGCCGTTCGAGCGCGGCCAGGCTCAGGCCATTGGCGAGTTGCTGGCAGGCCTGCATTACATCGAACCCCAGGTCTTGAGCCAAACGCAAGACGTACTGGCGCAGCAGCTCATCGAGGGCCTGTCCGCCGACCAGGTCGTCGCGCTGCAGCCCCGCCTGGCCGAGCTGTTTAGCGGGTTGGTCGCTGGTTTTTTCGAGCAAGCCCGTGAAACAATCCTCAGCGAGCAAGAACAGACACGTGGTGCGCTCACCGCCGCACTCCGGCAGGCGAAGCAGGTAGCGCAGAGGGCATACGAGGAAGTGGAACAGCGGGTGCAGGAACGCACCGCCGAACTGCGTGACACCAATGAGTCACTGCAGCGCGAAATTGCCGAGCGCAAGCGGGCGGAGGAGGCGCTGCAAGAAGCTCACGACGAGTTAGAAACGCGGGTTCAGGAACGGACCGCAGAACTGGCAGAAGTCAACGAGGCACTGCGCCGGGAGCGTGACCTGGCTGAGGCCCTGGCGGAGGCAGCCGCCGTCGTCAGCAGCACCCTGGATCCCGACCTGGTGCTGGACCGCATCCTGGAGCAGGCCAGCCGCGTCGTCCCCAACGACGCCACCAACATCATGCTCATTGAGGACGACCAGGTGCACATGGCCCGCTGGCGCGGCTACGAACGCTTTGGTGCGGAGGAGTACGTCTCCACACTTGTGTTCCATATTCCTGAAATGCCCGGCCTCCAGCAAATGATAAGGAGTGGAGAACCGATAGTCATTTCTGATACCACCACCCACCCCAGTTGGGTTCACGTGCCGGAGATGGAGTGGCTGCAGTCGTACGCCGCCGCGCCCATTGCTCTGCGCGGTCAGGTGATTGGTTTTCTCAACGCGGACAGCACTAGCCCCGGCTTCTTCACCCAGGCCCACGCCGAGACTCTGCGCGCCTTCGCCAGCCACGCCGCTGCCGCCATCGAGAACTCACAGTCGTACCAGGCAGCTACGCAGGAGTTGGCCGAGCGCAAGCGGATAGAGGAGGAGCTGCGGGAGAGTGAGGCAACGATGCGAGCACTCCTGAACGCTCCAATCGAATCGGCGATATTATTGGACACCAGTGGGACCATCCTGGCCATAAATGAAACAGCAGTCAGGGGACTTGGAAAGAGTGCAGACGGACTTGTCGGCTTGCGCGCTTATGATCTCATTCCACCCGCCCTGGCCAAATCCAGAAAAACACAAGTTGACCAAGTTTTTCGCTCAGGCGCACCGGTGCGTTTCGAAGACCAGCGTGGGGGAAGATCCTTTGACAATAGCCTCTACCCTATCTTTGATGCACAAGGTAAGGTAGCACGAATCGCTGTTTATGCCCGTGACATCACCCATCGCAAGCAAGCTGAGGAAAGGCTTCTCACCTATCAAGCGCGGCTTCGGTCGCTGGCTTCTCAATTATCGCTGACCGAGGAGCGAGAGCGGCGACGCATCGCTGCGGCCCTGCACGATCGTGTCGGCCAGACCCTGGCTATCTCGAAGATGAAGCTAGGAGCGTTGCGACAATTGGCCTCTTCCACCGAGCTTGCCAAACCCCTGGACGAAATCCGCGAGTTTATCGAGGAGATCATCCGGGACACGAAGTCGTTGACCTTCGAGCTCAGCTCCCCCATCCTCTACGAGCTAGGCCTTGAGGCAGCGGTGGAGTGGCTCGCCGAACAAACTCAGCACCGGCAGGGCATCCTGTCCTGCTTTGAGGACGACGAGCAGCCCAGGCCGCTGGATGACGATGTCCGAGTCCTCCTCTTCCAGGCCGTACGCGAGTTGCTGGTCAACGTGGCCAAGCACGCTCAGGCACAGCACGTCAAGGTAACCATGCAGAGAGATGGCAGTAACATACGAGTCACCGTTGAAGACGATGGAGCTGGATTCGCCCCGCCCTCCACCGGCTCTCAATGGGGCAGAATAAAAGGGTTCGGCCTCTTCAGCATCCGCGAGCGATTGGATCACGTCGGAGGACACCTTGAGATCAAATCCGAACCTGGTCACGGAACCCGGATCGCCCTCGTAGCGCCGTTGAAGCGTGAGGAGGCAATGACAATAATCGAGGAGAGAAGGATGGAATGACATGAGCATAAGAATCCTCCTGGCCGACGATCACAAGATCATGCGC
>CAZVCJ010000048.1:0-24727 GCA_964625745.1 uncultured Anaerolineae bacterium
GTGTCGCTGCCGAAGCAGACCCGGCTGGCGCCCAGAGTCCTGATCGCCTTGAGGATGGCCCTGGTCCGCACCGCACTACCGATCAGGGTGAGATTGGGACATTCCTGGGCCATCTCGATGGCGGCGTTTGTCAGGTCGTGATGGGCCACGCCGCCCATGTGCACCATCAGCATCTGCACTTCGGGGAACATCCTGGCGATCTTGGCTACACGGAAAGGATGGGTAGTCTCGTAGGCATCAGTGCCAACGTGAAAGGCCAGCAGCTTGCCGGTCCTGGCGATCTCCTCGACGACGGGCAGGGAGATGTCGGGATGGTCTATGTAGAAGCTGTTCTGCGCGCCGTTGAGCTTGACGCCATAAAAGCCGTACTCATAGATGCAGCGTCTCACGGCTTCCTTTGCTTTGTCCAGGCCCAGGCGGGGATCTGCCCAGCCGAAGCCCAGGATGCGGTCGGGATGTTGCTGCATCGCCTGGTGCACGTAGGCATTGGACTCAGCAATCTCGCGCATGTAGGGCGGCCGCAGCCAAGTCAACGCCTTGGCGACGCCAGCGCGGTCCATACGGCGCAGCAGCTCGTCGTAGGTGATGGCCATGGCATCTTCGCCGGTGGGCGAGATGTGGGTATCCGCGTCTATGATCATGAGCTCTCTCCTCTATGGCTCGACCAGGTAGAGGTTCACCTGCCCGCCATAATCTGAGGCATACAGGATGCGGCGGCCATCCCAACTCCAGGTGGGATGGCAATGGCTGGTCGAGGTGTGCCACGAAGTCTTGTGGTGGCAGAGCACCTCGAGCCTGGCCTCGTCACCAGAGATGTCAATGAGCACCAGGTCGTCCACGTCGTCGCCGACCAGGACGGTGTTGTCGGGGTTGGCGTGGTAGTGATTGCAGTAGTAGGGCATGTCAATCCGCCTGACCACGTTCCCGCGCCGGTCGGCCAGACCGACGAAGGAGATCATGGTTTTCTCTTTGACGGCGACATCTTTGGCTACCGCCTGGGTGCGGCCTGACGTTATCGTGCCGTCGTGGCCAGGGCCGCGGTCGTCGAAAAAGATGTATCCATCCTGCGTCCAGAACTCGTGTCCGACGGAGTCGTGCTCCTGTTGGCGGAAGCAGGGCCGGGCCTCACGCGAGACAAAGTCGAGCAGCCAGATGCGCTGGGTGACCAGGTGCCACGGTCCCTCGTGGCAGAAGGTCGCCAGGGTAGGATCGTCGGGACAGAACTGAAAGTGACCCAACCAGTGCGTATCCTTGAAGACGTCGAACCAGCCCGATCCGTCGAGATAAGCTAAGGTGATACGGCCATCTTTGACCAAGTAGTAGCGATCTTTAAAGCCGGTGTAGTTTGGCCCACGAGGGACAGCGATGTTCTCATTGCGGCAAAAGGCGATGTAGCGCCAGTTAGCACTGATTGAGGGTGAGCCCACGATATGGTTCCCAGTCTCTTCGTAGATGGTGGAGATCTCGCCGCTTTCCGTATCGAGTTTCTTGATCTTGTTTCCCGTGGCGTAGACGACGAGGCGGCTATCGGGCGTCTTGGTCACACTGCCTACGGATTCAGTTTCGTCGGTCAATTGCACGATCTCACCCGTTTCGAGATCCATGCGGAACAGGTTGTAGAGCGGATCTTCGTGCGGTGCCTTGTCCTCACCAGAGGCCCGGTCGGAGCGGAAGATGATTTCGTTCTTGAGCGCGTCGAACGAGTTCTCAGTAAAGTAGAGATGGACATTGTTGCCGATGGACGTCAACTGCTGGATCGTCCGCCCGGTCTTTTCGTCCTCGAACTCACGGATTTCAGAGTTCCACGTTTGACCAATCACTTTGCTAACCTCCAGGTTACTTCAAAAAGTCCTCGCGAATAGGGGTGAAGCAGTCCACCAGCCGAACGTGTTATGAAGTCTTCTCAATCAAATCGGCTGTGCTGACAATCGCCAGGTCCACTTCGCCTCTAACAGTCGTGGTGAATACGACGAACTGGTCCGAACAGCAGAATCGTGGATGAGGGTCTATGTGATAGTGAGAACCGGTGATTCCAGGCATTTCGGGATTGCTGACAAGCTGGATATGTTTGCCTGTGTAGCGATTGAGGAAGCCGACTGTCGAGGGACACCCACGATAGAACCTTTCGTTCGAATCAGCAACGATGTAGAACCCTGTCTTGCTGCTGTGGGCATGCCAACAGTGACTCGGCCACTGGATTGTCTCGACCCGCTGACTTGCGATATTGACTCGCCATGCCTCGTTGCCCCACACACACCACACATGTTCTCCGTCAGGGTCCCACCACTCATGGGTAACACGCGTTGGAGAGGCGAACACCGGGCGGGCGCGTTCCCCGCGTCTGATCAACCACATGCGGTCTTCGATACCGATACGCAATCCCGTAATGGGATCGAGGTGATTCTCCTGCGCGAACAGCGCCAGGTCCACATCGGTGGGACTGAATTGTGCGTGGTTGTAGTTGCGGTCAAAGCGCTGCCACATGCAGAAATCGCTTCCGTCAGTGGGCAGCGTGCCAAAGACCCACTGGAGCCCGAGAGCGGCATCAATGAAGAATTCCCGACCGTCGGCTGATCGCGTCAGGTGCGTTGCCAGGCGGTACACAGTCCGATTCCGGACCACTTCCTCCGGCAGTGAATTCACTTGCTGTGCAGTGTCGGAGGGCCCAGGCCCGCGACACCATATTGACTCGCGAATGCACCAATAGGCGATGCCGGAATCAGGATCGACGAAAGGGGAGCCGCCGCTGAACTGGGTCTCAGGGAAGTGACGCACCTGTTGCCTGTCGAAGTCGATCACACCGAGTGTTCTCGAGCCAGAAGGCGGAAAAGCACAGTAGAACCACAGATAGCGCCCGTCCCGACTCATTCCGTCGTTCACGAAATAGAAGGTCTGCTGGACGGGTGCGACCTTCTTTGTCAGCAGGTAGACCGTTACGCCGGTATCCGGGTCGATCCACGACGTGAAGAGTTGGGATTCAGCAAGTTCAATCATCAATTGTCTCCCTCCATCCCTACGTTCCAGGCGGTTCTACGGTGCACGGGTTGAGCGAGCACTCTTGCGACGAATAAGCCTTCGTAGCATCCATGCCACCAGCGGGCATGCGCGTCCAGGTACAGGGTCATAACATCGCCTTGACGAACCCTGGCCCACTCCTACTACTCTCCGACCTGTCAGGCGACGTTGACCCTACCGGGTCAGCCACCCGCCGTCCACAGGCACGATCGCGCCGTGCATGTAGTCTGAGGCAGCCGAGGCGAGAAACACGACCACGCCCTTCAAATCTGCCGGCTGTCCCCACCGCCCCACTGGGATACGGGCCAGGATGGCCTGACTGCGTTGCGGATCGGCGCGCAGGGGGGCAGTGTTGTCGGTAGCCATGTAGCCCGGCGCGATGGCGTTCACGTTGATGCCCTTCGCCGCCCATTCGTTGGCCAGGGCGCGGGTGAGTCCGGCCACGCCACTCTTGGCCGCCGTGTACGAGGGAACCAGGATCCCCCCCTGGAATGAGAGCATCGAGGCGACGTTGATGATCTTTCCTCCCCCCTGCCCGTCCATTACCCGCGCCGCGGCCTGCGAGAGGAAGAAGAGCGCTT
Organism: uncultured Anaerolineae bacterium; assembly: GCA_964625745.1. Classification (GTDB taxonomy): domain Bacteria; phylum Chloroflexota; class Anaerolineae; order VGOG01; family VGOG01; genus CAZVCJ01. The sequence continues at coordinate 3,597 of CAZVCJ010000048.1, forward strand.
TCAGGTTTATCTGGAGCACATCGTCCCAATACTGCTCGCTGAATTCCAGGGCAGGCTCTCGACGGATGATCCCGGCGTTGTTGACCAGGATGTCCAGGCGTCCCATCTCGCGGATCACCTGGTTCACCACCTCGTTGAGTTGAGCGATGATGGCCTCTCGTAGGTTGCACTCTACCGAAAGGAAGCGCCTCTCTAGCGCCTCCACCTGGGCTTGCGTTTCCTCACAAGAGATAACATCCAGCCCTGCGATGTCCGCACCGGCCTCTGCCAGTCCGACGGCCATAGCCTGTCCCAGGCCCCGGCCCGCACCGGTGACCAGGGCAACCTTTCCATCTAGCCGAAACGAGTCTAATATGTTCATCTCAATACCCCAATTCTCGTAACATAGGAACGGTGCGGCCCACCCAGCCCAGCGTGGGATCGTCCGCCGTCGCCTGAACCCGGTGCTCGCCAGCCAGGAACCAGAGATAGTAAGTCGCATACCCCGGAGCGCTGACGACCGAATGGTAGCCGATGGGAGCCATCATGATGGTGTTGTCCCGCACCGTGAAGTTCTCTGCTTCCCCCTGATCGTTGTAGTAATGACAGATGCCAAAGCCGTCCGCAGGGCTTACTTTGAAGAAATACATCTCCTCATGGAAGGCCTCGCGGGGCAAGTCGTCCACCTCGTGCCTGTGCGGGGGGTAGGTGCTCCAGTTGCCGCTGGGGGTGAAGGTCTCGCCCACGATGAGCCGCCGTGCGGGCAGGTCGGGCTGCGCGATCTGGGTGAGGATCTGGTGGAAGTAGCGCGTGAAGTTGGCCGCACCCCACACTCCATTTGCCACCTGCTCCGGGGGGATGACGTAGGGCTCTGCTTCCAGATCGCTCGGCGCGCTGGTCAGGGCGATCTGCAGCGGCCCATCCGCGGTGACGGTGTACTCGACGCCGGCGGGAAGGTAAACGGAATGTGGCTTCCCGGCAAAGACGTTGGGCCGCCCGCCGACCTTCTCGAACCGCTGACCGGCGGCCTCGAAGGTGGCCTTGCCACCCAGGATCACGGCCAACACCTCGCGGTCGCCCGTGCTGCCTGAGTAGCTCTCCCCCGTGGGCAGTACCAGCAGACCAAAGTCCAGCAGTCGGCACGGGTTGTGGGGAAGGGCGTTCGGCCCTTGTTCGGTTTCCAAAGATGCAAAGTACTTCATTTTTCGCCTCCTCGTGTAGTATGTTTAATGGGAGCGCCAGCCGACGCGCCTGTGGAGCCTACCAGGGTCGCCTCGCAAAGGGCCATTAAGGCCAATCCCTGGGTGAATGGCGTGACTGCGAGAGGTACATCGTTATACTTCGCCACATTTTCCTTTATGGCCGTACCCGACGATCCTCCCAGCACGTTTCCTTCGTCGTCAATCTTGGCTACAAGAGCCTGTATTGCCTTTTGAGCCATCTCCTGATACTTATCGTCTATCAGCCCCAGCCTGATCCCTTTTAACGCTCCGGCAGCAACCCCAGCGGTGACTGACGTTTCTGGATAAGTGTCGTGATGATCGAGGACGGTTCTCCAATAACCGTTGGAATCCTGATATTCCTCCAAAGCCGCCATCTGGTTGTTGAGTTTTCCCAGGTGCGCCGTCCTTTCTGGAGCATCCCAGGGAATGCGTTCCAGCATCTCCATCATGCTGACTATGGTCCAGGCATTTCCTCTCCCCCACTTGACCCCCATGGGCTTTTTCGCGACGTCATCCCACCCGTGGTAGAACAGGCCGTCCTTCTCGTCGTACAAGCTATTGATATGGAGGACACGCTGTTTGGCGGCTTCCTCCAGGTGGGCCCGGCTGTTGAGGTACAGGCCTCGTTGGGTCAGATAGACGATGCTCATGAACAACGTGTCGGCCCACATCTGACCGACAAAGTCCTGGCCGATCACCGTGTGGGCCATTGCGCCGCTGGGAGTCCGTGGAGTCTGGTTCAAGATGTAGTCATCGAACGTCTGGCACAGGGTTTCGTACCTTTCCTCAGGGTAAAGCTGATGAAGTCTCAAGACCGTGGTCATAGGCGCGCAGGTGTTGACGCACACCACTTGGATCCCGGTCTCTATTCTCTGATCAATCCACTGCTTGATCCTCAAGATGTAGGCATTATTCTCTAACAGCTCATGGGCCTTCCACAATCCATAGAAAGCTACCCCCATGTACCAATCCCAGTTGTACCATCTCCGGGCGTCGCTGACCCTGTCCAGGTCGTCCTGGCGGTAACGAAAGGCCAGGTCCAGAGTCCGCTCGGCAACCTTGTTCACGACCTGCCTGGTATCAATTGCCATTTGCTTGTCTCCTTTCAAAGAAATCCAACCCACGCTTAGCCGTCACTCGCCTGTGCCTTGTCGAACGTTAAGCGGCTGACTGTGCCCTCGCCCATACCCTCGACGACCACCGGCACAGGCCGGCGGCTCAGGGCCACCCCCTCCACCTCGGCGAAGAACACCTCGCACAGGACATAGGCGATGCAGCCAGGCTCCAGGTGACCACCGAAGGCGCCATCGGGCGTGGAGAGCGCCACGTGGATGTGGGGCTCCCCATCCACCACCAGGCCATTCATGGAGAGGATTTCGATGCCCCCTTCGCCCCGGCCGAAGGTGCTGTCCGCCGGGATGCGGTTATGCGTCACCCAGTGGAGATGATAAGCAGCCAACGTGCCATACCCACCCAGGACCACAGCTTGCCCGACGCCGGCCTCTTTGAGAAACCTGCGGGCCGATTCGAGCACATCCTCACCTGGATCCACGCGGAGGATGTGGATCCTGCTGAGGTTCATAGATGCATATTCCATTACGAATCAGACCTCCCTTCAAGGATCATGTTGGTCACGCTCAGTCCCCTGACGTTGGAGCAGGCGAACAGGGGCTCCTCCTGTACCACAGCGGAGACGTTGTTCAGGGTCAGGCCATCCACGTCTTGACAGCGGATGCCCTCGACGGCGTTCAGGCTTAGATTCTCCAGAGTGACCTGGCTTATGCGCTGCTCAGGCAGCCCGCGGATGTCCACCGCGACGCCAGCGCTTTCACAGGTCACGTTCTTGATGTGTATGTTCCGGAAGACGGGTGGGGCGTCCGACCTCGAGGCCGCGGTGGAGGAACCGTAGAACATGTTCAAGACAATGGCTTCGCGTCGCAGACCCGCCATGCGGATGTTCTCAAAGTAGACATTTTCGATAAATCCGCCCCGTCCGCGCATGGACTTGAGCCGGATGCCCTGGTCGCTTCCCGCGAAGTGACAACCGTGGACGTGCACGTTGCGAACGCCTCCGGACATGCCGCTGCCGATGGCCACAGCTCCATGGCCTTCGCTCGTATGACAGTTTCGTATCACGATGTTCTCGCAGGGCCGTCCCACCCGCCATCCATCCTCGTTCATCCCGGAGTTGATGGCAATGCAGTCGTCCCCTATGGAGAAGGAGCAGCCTTCGACCAACACGTTGCGACACGAGTCCGGATTGAGACCGTCGGTGTTTGGTCCCGCACTTTTCACCGTGACGCGCCGAACCAGGACGTTCTCGCAGTAGACCGGATGGATCGTCCACATCGGGCCGTTGAGAAAGGTCACCCCCTCGATCAGCACGTCGCGGCAGCGGATCGGTTGCAGGAACTGCGGCCTGAGAGCGGCCTCTTCCGTGCCATAGACGCGCTCCTCGACGGGAACCCGGTCGAATTCGGCGTCGTATAGCGTCTTGGCAGTCGCTTGTTGCAGTTGCTTCCAGTGCCACCAGGCTTCACCCTGGCCGTCAAACGTCCCCTCACCGGTGACAGCGATGTTCTGGCAATCCTGGGCGTAGATGAGGGGGGAGTAGTTGTAACACTCGATCCCCTCCCAACGGGTGAACACCACGGGCAGATAGTCGGCGAAGCGGCGGCTGAAGCGCACCAGCGCGTCTTTCTCAAGACGAAGGTTGACGTTGCTACACAGGTGGATCGGCCCTGTCAGCCAGGTGCCCGCCGGAATCAGGACGACGCCCCCACCCTGATGGTGACAGGTCTCAACCGCCCGGCGGAAGGCCCGCGTGTTCAAAGTGATCCCGTCGCCCACGGCCTCAAAATCCCGGACGTCAAAGAAACGATCGGGAAAGGACGGCGGCTCCAACGGCGGCATATCGAAGGGTAACAAAGGTTCCTTCGTCATGGCTGTTCCACACGCTCCATCTCGACACTGGCCAGGATAAAGGCGCCGACGCCCTTGTATTCGTCGGTGACGACCTTCTCACTCACATAGTAGGCAAACGAACCATCTCGGTAGGGCTTTCCGCCCAGCCCGCCGACGCTACAGATCCCATTGAGATTCACCAAGCCCTGCTCGTCCACCTCGACGAACTGCTCCAGGATGCCTTCGTACCCCCTCCTGGCTACGGCGAAAACCTCCTCGCCCAGGTATCCTTTCCTGACGCCCTTGGCGATGGCGTAGACAAACATGCACGACGCCGAGGACTCCAGGTAGTTGCCCATTCTATCTCCCTGGTCAAGCACCTGGTACCAGACGCCGCTGGTCGGGTCCTGGACGCGGGCAATCGCCGCTACCGTGGTTTGGAAAATCGCCAGGAGTTGGTCTCTCCGGGGATGATCCCTCGGGAAGTGATCCAGCACATCCGGGATGGCCATAGCGTACCATCCGATGGCTCGCCCCCAGAAATTGGGGGAACACCCGCTCTCGGGATCCGCCCACTTCTGGCTCTTGCTCTCGTCCCAGCCGTGAAAGAGCAGGCCGGTCCTGGGATCTCGGGTGTGTTCTTCGATGAGGATGATCTGATGGGCCACGTCGTCAAAACCCTCGGATTCGTCGAATCGCCTGGCGAATTCGGCGTAAAAAGGAGAGGCCATGTAGATGCCGTCCAGCCACATCTGATGGGGATAGATCTGCTTGTGCCAGAATCCACCTTCAGTCGTGCGAGGGTGCGTTCGCAGTTGCTCTCTCAGCAGGTAGGCCGCTTTTTTGTAGCGTTCGTCGCCAGTTGTCTCGTACAACAGGAACAGCAGTTTCCCCTCGTTGATCTGGTCGAGGTTGTATTCTTCCAGGCGATAGGTGCCGATCTCGCCATCCGGGCCAACAAACTCGTCCATGTTCCTCTTGATGTAGTCGTAGTACTTCTGTTCACCGGTTTTCAGCCACACCTGCTGGATGGCCAGGAGGACCACACCGGGCTCGTAATGCCATCGTTTTGACAACAACGGGTGTCGTTTCATGATCGAGTCGGCCATCCAAACCGACCATTCTTGATCAACTGCTTTGGGTCGCCTTTCGAGTATTGGTACATTCGCGCTCATGGCTTGGAATCCTCAAGTTAAGCTATCTGGACAATGTTAAGTTAATGTCATTGCGAGCGCAGCGAAGCAATCTCCCGCCTCAATTGCAAGCAACGGTGGAGATTGCTTCGTCGCCCTGCTCCTCGCAATGACACTTGGCGCGAAGTTTAACATTGTCGAGTTGTTCGCAGAACATCTTCGTAGAACTTGATGTTCTCGACGATCATCTCTCGGATCGGCAGGTGATACGGGCACTTTTCCTCGCACTCGCCACACTCGATGCAGTTTCTGGCACTCTCCATACCCTCTGCGATCCAGCCCGTGACCATCCTCTCGGCGGGTAACCGCTTCCAAACGCTGCGCAGGGTCATGACGGTAGAGATATGCACCCCCTGTTGGCACGGCTGGCAATAGTCACAGCGGCGACAGAAGCGAGTCCCCACTTCGGCGCGGATACGCCCTATCTCCCGCCGTTCCTGGGGTGCCAGCCCCCAGGGCCCGGCGACGATGGCCGCGATCTCCTCGATCTCCTCAACCTTTTCGATTCCTGGGTCGGGCACGACGCTGTCGAATTGCAGCAGATATTTGATGCAGAGGTTGGCATCACTTAGCAAGCCACCACCCAGCGGCTTCATGGCGATGAAACCCACATCGTACTTTTGAGCCAGGGGCAGCAATCGCTCAGCAGGCTCGCTGGTGACAAAGTTGAAGGGGAACTGGATGGTCTCAAAGTGCCCCGACGGAACCGCCTTCAAGGCCACGTCCATGGAATGGCTGCTCATGCCGATGTGCCGGACCCTACCGGCCTCCAGGGCCCGTTGAGCTGCTTCCATCGCTCCGCCCGGCCCGAGCACCTGCTCGTAGGTCTCGATCGCACTGACGTTGTGGAGTTGCCAGAGGTCAATGGTCTCCACGTTCAGGCGTTTCAGGCTCAGCTCCAGGTGTTCCCACGCCGTGGCGCGATCCCGCGCCGCTGTCTTGGTCGCAATGATCACCTGCTCCCGTCGTCCGGCGATGGCCTTGCCGATGCGCTCCTCGCTGGTCGAGTAGCCGTTGGCCGTATCCAGGAACGTCACGCCCAGCTCCAGGCAACGCTGCACCACCCGGACCGCCTCGGCTTCAGTCAAACGCTGAATGGGGATACCTCCAAATCCTATCCTGGAAACCTCCAATCCAGTCTTGCCTAATCGCACGGTTTTCATAGTTCCTCCACCTCGGGTCCCCAGAAGTGTAAACTCCAAGAAGAAATCGTCACCGCGAACTCACACCGCGAGGTTCAGCCGCATCAACTGGTCGCCGTAGCGAATCTCCATCTGCTCGGCGGGCAACTCGGCGACGCAGTAGGGGTTTTCGTAGTGCTTGAAGCCGGTGATGGGTTCCTCCTCCCCGTTGCGCAGCAGCGGCCCCTCCCAGCCGAAGGCCAGCGTCTCGCCGCGCAGCGTGGCGCAGCGCACCGCCAGCCCTTCGAAGGCCACGTCCAGCGCCAGTATCCTGTCCTGGAAGTCGGTGAACCCGCCGTCGAGAGCGGCCCGCCCCATCTGGCACAGCCAGACGTTGTGCTGACCATAAGAGCGCAGCTCGCGGTAGGCACTGTCCCCCCGTGTGATGAACTCCAGCCCCTGAGCGGCGGTGAGCGCCAGGTAGCCCTCTCCCTGGCGAGCAAAGGCCCACGTGTGGCCGTTCGCGTCTTGGCGCAGCACGTGCTCGTCGAAGGCAGCGGTCGGGAAGTAGGCGTGGGTGAATCCCATCCAATCGTCATCGGGCAGCTTGTGGATGGCGACCAGCACGTCCTTCCACTGGGCAACCCGTGGCAGGACGACGTTCCCGTGCCAGAAGTTGGGCCGATGGGAGCCTTCTTCGCTACAACAGGGCGGATGGGTGACGAAAACCACCGCGTCGGGCCCCATGGTCGCCTGCCAGATGTGCTGCTGGTACCCCCTCTCGCCGGGGTGGTAGTCCTGCGCCGAGCAGAGCATGTAGTCCGGCGTCTTGTAGGTGACCTTGTTCACCTCCCAGGAGCCGGCGGCGCGGTCGAGCGCCTCCTCCAGCTCGCCTGCGTGATGCTCCCGGTTCCACATCTCATCGGGCAGGTCGGTGGCGATGGCCTCGATGATCGGCGGAAGCTGATACTGCTCCTGGCAGGCCAGGCTGACCGTTCCCCTCAAGCGCGGGTTGAAGGCGCCCATGCCCCACATCAAGCGGCTGATCCCAGCCGTGGCCTCCAGACGCCCCCCTTTGATCAGAGGACTGTAGGTGCGCCCGTGGGTGGAACCGAAGGTGCCCCGGTACGAGTTGAGAGCCATGGTGAAGAACATCTTGTCCATGACCACCGAGGCCAGCTCGTACACCTGGGGCGTCTCGGCCAGGTCGGCCAGGTGCGAAAGGGCCAACAGGTCTTCCTCGAAATAGCAGTTGGAGTCCCACTCCTGGAAGCCGGTGGTCCCCCGCTTGTGCAGCCAGGAGATGGCCAATCGTTCACCTTTCTCCCGGTGCCACTGGCCGGTCTGCCCGGCATTGGTGAAGGTCCGGTCGGGGTAGAGCTGTCCGGCCAGGATCTCGCAGGCGTGGAACAGGATCTGGTGGTTCTCCGACCAGTACCACATGACGTCCTCTCCTGGCTCGTCCGCCCAGTATTTGAAGTTGAGGACGCATTTCTCCAGCGGTCCCCTGAGTTCCTCGGGAAATGCCGGATCATCCCCGTAGCGGAGCATCACGCCCAGTAGTCCGACCAGGTAGAAATCGCTGCAGTCCTGGCGCTGGTTGATCCCCTCGATAGCCTCCATGAAGACGTCTGTCTTGATATCGTGCCAGCGGCCAACCGCCATCTTGGCGATCTCGGAATAGAGGCCGATCTCCCGGTGGAAGGCGTCGTACAGCGCCTCTATACGGCGCTCGGTATAGCTGCCATAGCTCTCCTGAGAATAGCGGTTTCTGACCGTCCACAAGCCGATGCGGCGCGTGATGCGCATGTTGCCCTCGTAGTACTCCTTGGGCTGCGGCATCAGGAGAGCGTGGTAGTAATCTTCCCGAAGCTGGTAGGGATTGCCGACATTGAAGTGGTTGCCGGCGGCTCCCTCCCTCTGCGACTCCGAATAGATCCGGCCCTCCGGCGTCTGGACGCGGATCATTAAGCTAGCCGATGCGGCCATGTCCTCTGGCCAGCGCATTTTGATTTTCTCATCGTACACATAGACGTCTCGCTCCAGGTACGCGGCCTCGAATACGCTTTCCAGGGTTCGGCGGCGGGCGGCGGCCTCGATCCGGGTAGGTACGAACACATCGGCTCCCTCGGCGTCGTCGGAGAGGCCGACGACCTGCAGCGCCATGGCGTAGGGGCACTCGCGCGCAGCCACCTCCTCGAAGCGCACCAGGATCTCGTTGCGTCCTTCTTGAAGAGTAGCCTGGAAGGGGACACTGTGGGGAATCTGGTGGTGAAAATGTTCCTGGCGATGGACGTGCTGGCCGTTCAGCCAGACGTCGGCGGGGCCGTTGGTCGTCAGGACGAGCGTCACCTCCTGGGAAGCGGGGCTCGCCACGCGGGTGTACGCCCAGGCCCGCAGGTAGTGGCAGGCATGGTAGAAAGCCGAGAGGTCCACGAAATGATCGTCTCGGCAGCGGTAATAGGTCCACCGCAGTTCCGTATCGCCCACCGCGAACTTGTCCCAGTCTACGGGCGCTTCGACGATGCCCGAGCTCTCTTCATAGTAGTGGCGGGCGATCTGAAACTTGAAGTCCTCTCCCTCAAAGCGATCCAGGTCAGGGACTGGGATGGCCTGGGGGCCAGCCACGATCCAGTTGTGGATGTAGCCGTTTTGAAGGTTATAGGCGGCGTAGTAAACAGACATACCATGCTCCTCCTCGAATGCTTGTTCCTGGGATGTATCACCAATTGGGAGGGAACTTGAAGTAAATGTTCATCTCCTCGTCCTCCTCCATGGCGAGCAAATCCTCCAACACAGCGACGGCCTGGTCGTAGGAGCGGGTCTGGTGGCTGTCCAGCACACTCCACAAAAGCATCGAGCGGTCGCCGGTCCTGAACGCTTCCAGTTGGCGCTCCATGGCCAGCCACTCAGGGAGGATGTGTTCGAGCAGAATCTTGGGCGGAAGCGTGCCAACGTGCAGCGATTGGATGCCTTTCTGGTTAACGACCGCGGGCACCTCGACCACGACATCGTCAGGGATGCCCTCCAGCGCACCCCAGTTCGGCACGTTGACCTGGAACTGCCCTTCGTGGTTGTTGACCAACGCGTCCATAATGGGCACGATCTGCTCGCCCGTCATCGTCCGCCAACCCATAGCCTGGACCGCGAGCTCGGCCAGGCTGGCTTTGGGATCCTCAAGCGCCTGCGAGATCAGGGCCATGCGTTCTTCGAGGTTCTTGACGAAGATGGGACGTGCCAGCTCAGTATCGGGACCACCCCACGGTTGGCCGAACCAGTATTTCTTGGTCTCAATGTCCGTGTGATACCACCAGCCCCCCCTGCGCACTGTGTCGCCGATGGGGAACAGGCCATACAGCTTGTACTGGTGGCATGCCGCCCGCGACATCTGAACATCGTGCGTCCCTGTGGCGACGTGGGTGCGCCAGTATTCCTCGCCCTTGGTCTCAATCCACTCGTCAATCAGGGGGTAGGCATCTTGCCCCTCGTAGATAAAGTGGGTCAACCAGATGTTGTGGTTGAGGCCGGGGGCTTGCCACGTCACGCGGTCGGGGTCAATGCCAATGGTTTCGGCAATGCTGCGATAGCCGTAGTGGCCGTGACACAAGCCACAGACCTTGATGTCCGTCTCGCGGGTCATCAGCGTGCAGCCGGTGGAGACCGGGTTGCCCGATTGAATGAGCCAGGCATCGGGGCAGACTCTCTCCATATCCCGCGCCACGTCCAGCATCAACCGCAACTGATACCAGGGCCCCAGACTGAAACCACGGTAATAGTAGCCGTGTTTGGCGGTGAGTTCGCGCATGGCCCGCGCGTGATAGTGCCCTTGGACGTAAGCCGTGTTGATCACGAAGTCGGCGTCTTGCAGAGCCGCTTCGCGGTCAGTGGTCGTGTCGAATGTGAGATCCACCCCCAGTTCATCCGCCAAGCGCACGGCAAATTTCAGGATGATCTCCATACGCTCCGGCTTGATGTCCATGAACGTGACGTGACTGCCGGACAGACTCTCCGTCCGGCAGAGGTCGTTGACCAAGCCCGCCGAGAACTGCGCGCTCCCACCTCCGATAACACCGATTTTGACTGCGTTTGGCATTGCCGTATCCTCCCTAAGAAATTTTCCCCTCCCCAATCATCAACGTGTCGCTGAGGTCAAACCTGGTAACGACACTCGTTCTGAACGACCCACATCAACCAACGCATCCGCCCCACGCCGGTGCCTGCGGCAAGCGAGCCCGCCGTGGTCACGTTCAAACCGCCGGTCGCGCCCGCCTTTCTGAAATCGTCAATCACGCGCTGGCGGATCGCCTCTGGGCTGCCGTTGCGCAGCAGGAGAGGGGGCATCTGCCCCTGGATGTAAGCGTCGGGCATCTTCTCGCGGATCAGCCCCACGTCAACCTCCGGCCCATAGTTGACCTCGCGGATGCCCAGTTCATATTGTTGGTCCAGCAGGTGGGCCATGGCGCTATCGGAGTGCTGGTAGCGGCGCGCGTCGCCAGGAGCCATCTCGCTCAGCACCCTTTCGAGCACCGAGAAGCAGTATTTGCGGTACAGCGCCGGGCTGAACAGCGCGCAGTTGTCGTCGGTGATCCACCAGCCGGGCTGGTCGTTGCTGCTGAACTCGCGCAGGATGCGGTTGAACTCGACCATTTTCTCAGCCAGGACGTCGCGGAAGCGAGCCACCAGGTCGGGGTAGTCGTACAGCCACAGCAGGAACGTGGTCGGCTCGATCACCGAGGTCATGATCGTCGCTGGACCACGACTGCCTGTGCCCAGCCTGGGCAGTGGCTTGCCTTCGGCCTTGCGTCGCTCCCATTCCTCCAGGTACTCCTCAGGAAAGCTCCACGCGCGCAGGTCGGTTCTCTCAGCTTCGTCGAGAACTCTGGCTAACTCGTCTGGATCGTCCGTCACCGGCATCAGCCAGGGCGTACTTCCCTCTTTGTAGCTGAACTCGCATCTGAAGAGATTTTCGATGCGTTTGGGCTGGTGCTCCCAGGTGTCCTCATCGAAAAAGGTTTGCCCTACGTATTTGGCCGTGATCTCGTTGACTTGTTTGTGTAGCTCGTTGCGATAGGCTTTGTCCCGGTAATAGCGCAAGGTCGAAGGGACGTCCATAAACTCGAAAACCCAGTGGTCGTCGGGGGAGAAGGAGAGCGAGCAACGCGGCTTGTCGGTGGTGAAGGCCTGACAAAGCGCGTTCTCCTCCCAGAACGCCTCGACGTCCAGACCCTGGGTCATATCCATGAATTCTCGTTCGATGATGGGCACGACGTCTCCCTCGCCTATTGCGATGCGGCTGGCTCTTCAGGGACCAGCCAGGGAGGCAACGCCATCCCCCGTTCCCGCAGGTCACTGACATACAGAAAGCGATAGACGTCATTCACGTAATAATGGCCGAACCGTTTCTCCGGGAGGACATCCACGAAGCGCGAGACCAGGAGCTCGGCCATCGCCTCGTCCATCCCCGATTCGACCTCGTACTCGAAGTGGATCGCCAGGTCTCTGTCCGGGTCGTGGACGATACGCCTGATGCCATAAGTTTCTGGATCACAGTAAGCGGGCGCGTACCTCTCCAGGAGAAAAGCGCCCGGCGAGGCCGAGTGAACGGCGTGCTGGTGCTCGTAGACAAAATTGACGGTCTCCTGGGCGTGATCAATGGTCTCGCCAGGGAAGCCGAAGAAGAAAAAGACGTGGTTCCAGATCCCGGCCTCTGAGCTTTGGTGCAGGATGCGGCTCACGTCTTCACGGTGCGTACCTTTGACCATGCGCTGTATGATCGCCTCAGAAGCGGTCTCCAGGCCAAACAGCAGCATGCGGCAGCCGCCTCGCGCCATGCTGTCCAGCAGCTCCCCCGTGAGGGCTTTCTCAAAGCGTACGCACCCGCACCAGTGGATCGGCGTACCCAGCGCCTCAAGAAGCGGCGACATGTGCTTCAGATTGCGTGGCGTGATCGCCTCGTCGGCGAAAAAGATGTGCCGGACGCCGTATTTGTCGTGCAGCGCCATCATCTGTTCCGCCACACGCTCCGCGCGCAGTTGGCCGAAGGACTTGGGCGCCCCGTAGCCTACGTTGCAAAAGGCACACTTAGCGTGATAGCAACCGCGTGAAGTGAGCAACGGCAACACCAACCTGGGAGTCAAATAGCGATCCAGTGGCAGACCATCAAAATCAGGCAAGGGGAGGTTGGCGATCCTTTCCGGTTCCTCGTACGGCGTGGTTCGAACCTGGCCGTTGTCCTCGTAGATCAGATTGGGAACCTTCGCCAAGTCGCCGTCGCCGTCGAGCGCCTCGACCAGGCGCAGGAGAGGTTTCTCCCCCTCGAACACCACAGCGCTATCGAACAGGTCAAAGAGGGCAGGCACCTTGGGAAGCTCCTCTCGCAGCATGGTGACGTGTGGCCCGCCAACGGTGACGTGGCAAGGAAGGCCGGCCTCCTTGATCAGGTATCCCAGCGTCATCCCGGCCAGCATCTGCTCCATCGTGGGGATGGAGATGCCGACGACGTCAGGCTCCTCGCGCTCGATGTCGGCGACGATGCCGCGCCGGAAAATGTCGAGGAACATGTTGTGCTGTGGATCGCGTACCGCTGGCAGCAGACTCCGGCTCCTGTCTACAGGAACCGCAGGGGTATAAGTTGAGAGTTCGAGCGCGGCTGGATAAAAGGCCAGCGATGCCACCTCCAGACTTTGCACCATCACCTGAAAGGCGCGCAAGCCAGTGGGGCCATCGAGGAAGGCGTGGCTGCGGATCACACCTATCGCTTCTTCGATCTGGGCAGCGAGCTGCAGGCCGTGCGCCAACGCCCACTCAACCCTGCCGCGCCTGGGCCCAGGCCACCGACTGCCATGCGCTCGATAGTCCCGACGCAGACGGGCGGGGGCCTGGGCCAGGTAGTCGCGCGTCAGAACCTGGTCGAAGGTCTCGAGGTTCAGATCGCGCTGCACGACCTCGACGCCGTGCGACCGCAGGTAGGACGTGAGCGCTGGCAATGCCAAATGTGGCATCGTCGGCGTCCAGTGCGGGGGGAAAATCAGCACAACTTTCATGGTGTTACAAGAGTCTGGCGAATTTCGGATACCATAATATCGTGGGGAATTTGCTCTGTTGCCCCCCAAGATGTTGGTTCGTAGTTGCGACTTCAGTCGCCTTTTCCCCTGCACTGACGACTGAAGTCGTCACTACGAGCCAAAAACGCCAATGCCCAGGGTGTCACTTGATTGAACAACGTTTCTTAGCTAACACAGCGAATCGGAGCGGCGGGGGAGGCAGCGGGCACTATGCTCGACTGCCGCCTCAGCCGCTCCGTTTTCTTCGCTCCCCACGCCGATCAGACAACCCCACAGCTCTCAGGTGCGGGGAAAGCAGCGAACCTTGTGTCCTGGTTCGACCTCAACCAGGGGAGGATTCTGTTGATCGCACACCCCGGCGATGGCTTCGCTACACCGGGGGTGGAACGAGCAGCCCTTCGGAATCGCGTAGGGATCCGGCACCACCCCGCGGATGGACTCCAGGCGCCGCCGTTCCCGAGTTCTCTGGCCCAAACGGGGGATAGACTTCAACAGGGCCCGCGTGTAAGGGTGCATGGGTTTATGGAAAACAGTGTCTACATCTGCCTCTTCAACCACCTTGCCCATGTACATCACGGCCACGTCCTCCGTCATCTGGGCAATGACGCCCAGGTTGTGGGTGATGTACATGATGGCCATACCCAGCTCCTGCTGAAGGCTGCGCATCAGTTTCAGGATCTGGGCCTCGGTGGTGACATCCACCGCAGTGGTGGGCTCGTCGGCGATGAGCAGGCTGGGGTGACACGATAGGGCCATGGCAATCATGCCTCGCTGGCGCATGCCGCCGCTGAACTCGTGCGCATAGCGATCTATCATGCGGCTGGGCTGGGGCATGCCCACCAGGTCCAACATCTCTATCGCCTTCTCCCTCGCCTCGGCCCGGGTTACATTTTGATGTAAAATGATGGCCTCCACGATCTGATTGCCGAGGGTATGCACGGGGCTCAGGGACATCATCGGCTCCTGGGGCACCAGGGCGATCTCACACCCGCGAATGCTGCGAATCTTGACACTCATGGGGTCAAGGTCGGTCAGTCTCACCTCTTCCACCTGCGCGCAACAACCGCTCTCGTCCATTTTATGCGCCAGGTAAAGCGTGATCTCCCCTTCCACGATACGCCCTGGCCTGGGCACGATGCGTAAGATGGAGCGAGCGGTAACCGACTTGCCACACCCGCTCTCGCCCACGACGCCCAGCGTCTGCCCGCGCTTTATCTCAAGATCAACCCCATCCACGGCGCGGACAGTCCCCTCGTCCAGGAAGAAGTAGGTCTTCAGGTCCTTTATCTCAAGGAGCACGTTATGGTCGTTGCCGTTATTTTCCTCTTCTATCACAAGGAGTACGTTATCGTTGTTGCCGCTATTCTTCTCTTCCATACGGAGCACTCCTGGGCTTATCGGGCGTAGGGATCGGCGGCGTCGCGCAGCCCATCTCCCACGAAGTTAAAGGCCAGAACGGCGGTGACGACGAAAAAGGCCGGTGCGAATACCCACGGCGCCAGGGCCAGCGAACGCACGTTCTGAGCCTCCTGCAGCAACACGCCCCAACTGATGGCCGGTGCCCGCAGCCCCAGGCCGATGAAGCTGAGGCCGGTTTCGGCCAGGATCATATTCGGGATGGCCAGGGTCAGTGAGGCGATAATGTAACTGAGGAAGGAGGGCACCATGTGCCGCAGGATAATGCGTGCCTCGCTGGAGCCGGCCAGGCGGGCAGCCATCACAAAGTCCTCCTCACGCAGGGCCAGGAAACGGCCGCGGACCACCCGCGCCATCCACGTCCAGCCGATGAGGGAAAGGATCACCGTGATGCCAAAATACAGCCGGATAATGGGCCAGTCGGACGGCAAGGCAGCGCTGAGCGCCATCCACAGCGGAATGGAGGGTATGGAGCGGATGAACTCGATGACGCGCTGGATCAACATGTCAATTCTGCCGCCGCGGTAGCCGGAGATACCGCCGAGGACGATGCCCAGGGTCAGGCTCAGAAAGACGCCCACCAGGCCGATGGAGAGTGAAATGCGCGCGCCATAACACAGACGGGAGAACACGTCCCGTCCCAGGCGGTCTGCCCCCACCAGAAATACGCCCTGTTCCTCGTGCGGGACGGGCAAGCCAAAGAGGTGGAGGTTCATCTTGAAGAGACCCCACAACTCGTACTCGGTGCCGTGGACGAGGAACTGAACGGGGTAGCGGATTTCGGTGACTTCGGTGTAGATGTTGCGGAACGTCTCCGGATCTTTACTGCGCTCTATCTTGTAGACAAACGGCCAGTGAAACTGACCTTCGGCGTCACGGATGCGGATCTTGCTGGGCGGCGCCAGCTTGTATTTAACGAAGTACTGTCCGGCGTCATAGGGGGCTACAAACTCGCAGAAGATGCCGACGAGGTAGAACAATGCCAGGATGCCAACGCTGATCAGCGCCATCTTGTTCTTGCGAAATCGCCACCACATCAACTTCCAGTAGGGGGCGACGTATATCTTCTCTTCCTCGCCCGTGATTTCCTCTTCGATGCTCTCGATTTCCTCAGCGGTGGTTTTCGCCTGTTCCAGGTCTTCCATTTGACGCTACCCTCTCAGGCTAATGCGTGGATCGACCCACGCCAGCAGGATGTCCGAGATGAGCGTACCGATGACGGTCAGCGCGCTCAGCAGCAACAGGAAGCTCCCTGCCAGGTACATGTCCTGCGACATCAAGGCCCGCAGCATCATTGGCCCCGTCGTCTGCAGGCTGAGCACGTACGCTACCAGCATCTGCCCGGAGATCAGACTGGCCAGCGACCAACCCACGGTGCTGAAGAAGGGGTTCAGCGCCACCCGCACCGGGTACTTCCAGACCAGCTTCCCTTCCTTGAGCCCCTTCGCCCGCGCCGTCTCTACGTAGGGCTTGTTCAACTCGTCCAGCAGGTTGGCCCGCGTGGTACGGATGCTCCCGGCTGTGCCATTGATGGCGATGATGACGACGGGAATCCAGATGTGCTTGAGCATGTCCACCACCTTGTCCCAACTCCACGGGGCCAACATGTATTCCTGGGAGAACAAACCCCCGACGTTCAGTCCGAGCCGGGTCATGGCCAGCCACATGACCACCAGTGCGATCATGAAGCCCGGCGTGCCTGCGCCGACGAAGCTGATGACAGACATGACATAGTCGGGGATGGAGTACTGGTGCGTGGCAGAATAGACCCCGATCGGGATAGCCACGAACCAGCTTACCAGGAGCGCGACGCTGGAAAGCACCATCGTCAGCCCGATGCGTTCCCAGATCAGTGCCTTGACTGGTTTGTGCCATTCCATAGACTGGCCCCAGTCGCCGCGTAGGATGATGCCGCTCATCCACTTGTAGTATTGCACGTAGATGGGTTGGCCCAGCCCATAGCGCACCTCTAGCGCCTCGAGCGCTTGCTGGTCGATGTTATCACCCATCTCGCTCAATTGGGCCGCGTAGGTGGTCAGAAAATCGCCCGGCGGGAGTTGGATAATGACAAAGGAGATTATCGAGATGATGAATAAGGTTGGGATCATAAATAAGACGCGCCGCAGGATATAACCTAGCATGTATTACCTCCCAGGTGGCTACCTCGACGATGTTAGATTGAGCATGTGTTCGTCCAGAAACCAGGTTTTTCTCTGCAATAGACAAGATCCTGGCTAAGCAAAGTGACCAGGACAATGACGTCTCCTCGCTCTTGGGCGCAAAAAACCTGGTTTCTTACGGAATGTAACATTGCCAAACTACTCAGGTATCAGAACAGATCACTGGATACATCGGGGTGGAGGGCGGAACCGGGGTTCCGCCCTCCACTGACGCATCACTTGACACCTGCTAGGCGTGTTTTTCAGGTTCCTCCCAGTAGTGGGTCTCCGTGCCCAGGAAATGCTCGTCGGCGACGGTGTCATCACACGGCATCCCATCCAGGTAACCCCGGAAGCCATTCTTGACGATGCATGGGGCCGGCTGGTTGCCCAGATAGCCGATCATGGGCAGCTCCTCGGCCCAGATATCGAGGATCTGGAAGAACAGCTCGGTCTGCTTGTCCGGGTCGGGCTCCTGCTCGACCTGGGTCCAGATGTTCCAGATATCCGAGATCCAGTGATCCTCGGGCGGCTTTTCGGCGTTGGGATCGTTGGGATCGTGCAGATAGATACCCCAGGCGCACGCCCACGGACGATCGGTCTGGTACCCCCGGAAGATCACGGCCAGTGGCGCCAGGGGCAGCAGCGTTCGGTCGCCGCCCCACCAGGCGGCCTCGATGTCGTTAGCCGCAAAGCGCTCCTGGTACAGCGAGCGTTCGTTGTACTTGTAGGCGCACTTGACGCCCACGTCGGCGAAGTACTTGACAAGCAACTGCGCCGCGTCCTCGTCGGGTTGGCCAGCCTCGGCAGTGCCCACGACCTCGAAGCTCAAGGTGCCGCTGCCATCCTTCCACAGACGGAAGCCGTCGGCGTCCTTCTCATCGTAGCCTGCCTCGTCCAGCAGCCGGGCGGCCTCGGTCGGGTCGTAGTCCAGGTAGACACCCGACAGCTTGGGGTAGTACTGGGGCGACTCTTCCATCGGGCTGTACTGGCGCGGTGTGTAGAAGCCATCGTAGGCCAGCTCGTTCATCTCGTCGCGATCCACAGCCAGCGAGAGGGCGATGCGCACGTTCCGCTCGTCGAAGAACTCGCGCAGCTTCTCGTTCTGGGTGGTGAGGTTACACTGTAGGGCGACGTGATTGGCTGTCTTCTGGACGAAGACGTGGTAGTCGCCGGCCGCCTCGCTCTCCTTGTAGAGCGTGTAGTTCGCCATGGCCATCTGACGCGACTGGAAGTCGATCTCGCCGTTGGTGACCCACAGGTTGAGCACCTCGGTCTGCTCGTAGAGGCGGTGCTGGATGGTGTCGATGTAGGGGAGCTGGTTGCCCTCGGGGTCCACGCCGTAGAAGTAGGGATTTCGCTCCATGAGGAACAACTCCTCAGAGAGCGCGTTCTTGGCCAACCACGGGCCGATCCCAGGACGCTCGGGGTTCAGCATCCAGTAGCCCCTGTCGAGGTAGTAATCCGCCCAGTTATTGAAACCTGCCGCCGTTGCTGCCGCCTGCAAGGCGTCCTTGTCGTCGGTAAAGTCGAGGTGGAACTGCTTCATGTAGTGGCTGGGCGTGAGACAGCCGACGCCGAACGATTCCATGCCGGTGCCACGGGTCAGGTCATAGATGAAGAGCGTCTTGGGGATGGGAAACTTCATCTTGACGGCGTAGTCGTTGACCTTCTCGAGATCCATGAAGAACTTATCTGCACCGACGGTGACCGTCCACTTGACGTAGGGCGAGGGGAACAGATCTTTGTTGCTGGCCTCGTTCTCGTACCACCACACCACGTCGTCGGCGGTGAACTCTGTGCCATCGGACCACTTGGTGCCCTCGCGGAAGTAGAAGGTCCACTCGCTGGCGTCGTCGTTGGTCTCCCAGGACTCGCAGAAGTGGGGCTGCACGTTCAGGTCGATGTCCCACCAAGCGAAAAAGTGATCGTTCGCCTTAGTGGGGCCCCAGCGGTCCGAAACGCCCTTGAACGCCCGGTGCATGGTGCCGCCGTAGTTGCCGATACCATCGTTCACCGGCAATACGCAAGGGTTCTTGGGCAGCCGCTCGTCTACTGGCGGCAACTTCCCCTGTTTCACCAGATCGGCCAGCATCGGCGCCTCGTTGTACTTGCTCACGGGCACCGGCGTAGCCTCGGGCTTCGGCGTTGGTGTAGCCTCGGGCTTCGGCGTCGGTGGCTTCGTAGGCACTGGTGTTGCAGTGGGTGCTGCTTGAGGGGCACATGCCGCAGCCACCACTCCTGCCGTGGCCAATGCCGACACGCGCAAGAACTCGCGCCTCGTTATCTTTCGTCTCCCTTCCATGATTCTCTGCCTCCTTTGAGTTTTTTAGAGATCACTAGCAATCTTTCTACCTTGGTTTCTTTGTTCCCTGGCATCTATTTGATGCCACTCGCAACTGTCCGATATACACCTCCTTTCCTGGCCTCAAGCATCCTCCCTTCTGAGGCACTCACGGGCAAGACCGTTCGGCTGAGCCCTTCGGCAGGCTCAGGACAGGCTCACGGCGAAGCCTCAGGGCACTGGCTGGGCCGGGCTGAGGCTTCGTCCTGAGGCTCAGCCCGAAGGGACGCCTGTCAGCTCCAACTCCTCCGCACGATGGCAGCTCACGAAATGATCCGGCGCGATTTGCCGCAGAGCCGGCTCCTCCGTTTCACAACGATCTATCCGGTACTGGCAGCGCGGGTGGAAATAGCAGCCGCTGGGCGGATTAGCCGGATCGGCCACATCCCCAGGTAGCACGATCGCCTCCGTGCGTAGCCGGGGGTCGGGCTTGGGAACAGCCGAAAGCAACGCTTCGGTATAGGGATGCTGGGGATTGATGAACAACTCCTCCGTCGTGGCACTCTCCACCAGCTTGCCCACATACATCACGGCCACCCGATCGCTGATGTGCTCGACCACGCTGAGATCGTGCGAGATGAACAAATAGGTGAGGTGAAACTGCTCCTGGAGGTTCTGAAGCAAGTTGAGGATCTGCGCCTGGATAGAGACATCCAGGGCCGACACTGGCTCATCACAGACGACGAGTTGAGGATTGAGGGCCAGGGCGCGGGCGACACCAATGCGCTGGCGTTGGCCGCCGCTGAAGGCGTGAGGGTAGCGGCTCATGTACTCCGATCGCAGCCCCACCACCTTCAAGAGTTCGGCTACCCGGTCTCTTAACTCGTTCCCATGAGCGACCCCGTTGACCAACAGTGGCTCGCCCACGATCTGCAACAGCGTCATCCGAGGGTTGAGGGAGGAATAGGGATCCTGGAAGATCAGTTGCATATTCTGGCGCAACTGCTTGACCTGCTGCTTTTCCAGGGTGGGAATGTTGACCCTCCCCAGGTTGCGGTCGGCAAACCACACCTCTCCAGCAGTGGGTTCATAAGCGCGCAGGATCACCCGCGCAGTTGTTGTCTTGCCACACCCACTCTCGCCGACCAGACCCAGTGTCTCTCCCTCCCGGATGTAGAAACTCACGCCGTCCACCGCTCTGACGTAGCCGACCAGTTTGGACCGGAAGAAGCCGCGCTCAATGGGAAAGTGCATTTTCAGACCTTTCACCTCAAGCAGCAACTGGTTACGCCATACGTTTTCGGTCATCTCTTCTCACTCTTTCTGTACGGTGATCAGGCTATCAGCAGATGTCCAGCGTATGCTGCGCCCAGGACCAACGCCTCAATGGCGAACACCTTCGCCACGAATGCGGCTGGCCGCCGCCGCTCGGCCAACTTGCGAAAATCCGCTTCGGAGGCCAACACGAATAGCAACCATGCGAGGCCCAGGATGACAGTGCCAAACCTATCTACGGCTATTAATGCCCAGCGATTCAATCTAAGCGCCATGATGGGCAGATCAATCAAGACAACAGTCCTCAGCCACAACGCCGCCCAAAGCGACAGAGCCACGGAGGTGAACCAGAGTGCATACCCAAGAACGATCCGGACTATCCGCTTCATCCCTCACCTCAACGCAACCATCGCATCACATTGGACGAATTAAACAAACGAGGTGTTTGTTTGATAATTTCAGGGAATGTTTAGCGACGCAAATCGCGTCGAATAAGTCTTTGCCGCTTTTTGT
>CAZVCJ010000049.1:0-9586 GCA_964625745.1 uncultured Anaerolineae bacterium
TGGTTATCTGTTGGCGAACCCGCTGCCAGGCCTCCTTAAGTTGACACTAATGATTGCCTCACACACCATGCGAGGTCTTTTCCCTTTGCCAGAGACGTCTTGCAGTTAGCCGAAAGTAGGGTATAATACATCAGGACACTATGGAGATACAAGCAGCCGTTGCTAAAGTGCACAAATACGCCGCCAGCGAAAGTGGCGACACTTTGGAAATAATCGAGCGGCCCCACGGCGGGCTCTCCGTGGTGCTGGCCGACGGACAACGCTCGGGCAGGGCGGCCAAAACCATCAGCAACCTGGTGGCTCGCAAGGCCATCTCGCTTCTGGCCGAGGGAGTTCGAGATGGCGCGGCAGCCCGAGCGGCTCACGATTATCTATACGCCAATCGTGGGGGCAAGGTCCTGGCCACTCTAAATATCGTCTCGGTGGATTTAGTTACCAGGACCGTGGTCATCTCGCGGAATAGCCATTGCCCAGTTATCGTCGCTGACCATCGCGGGGCGCGGGCCCTGGATGCGCCCAGTCAGCCAGTGGGCATCTACCCTGGGACCAAACCGGTCATCACCGAGTTGCCCATTGCCTCTCACACCTGGCTGGTCGTTTTCACCGACGGGGTGCTGGCCGCCGGGCAGCGCTACGGGGAGCGGCTGGATGTAATTTGGCTTGTCACCGACTTCCTGGCTGGCGACAAAGGGGATGCCCAGGCTATGGCCGACGCTATCCTGGAACGGGCCGTGGAGTTGGACCGGGGCCGGCCATCGGATGATATAAGCGTTCTGGTGATAGCCATTATGCCCAAGGTACGAGAGGATAATGTGCGGCGGATGACGGTTAACTTCCCAATTGACAAATTTGGGAAAGAGTGACATAATTAGGCCACCAGGGAAAAACCTGATTTCTGTACGAAAAGTCAGGTGCGAAGAAAAGAGATAAACATGGAAAAAGAAACTGTACTAAAGCGAATTGCGGACGAGGGCGGCCCGGAGAGCCTGGACATATCGGGCCAGGACCTGGCAGGGATTGACCTCAGCGGGCTTGATCTGCATGGTGTCATCCTGGCCAGGGCCGATCTTCGGAAAACCGACCTGCGGAGGGCGAATCTGCGGGGGGCCAACCTCTCCAGGGCTGTTCTGCAAGGAACTGATCTTCGCTGGGCTGATCTTACCCACGCGGACCTGCGCTGGGCAGACGTGAGGAATGCCAACCTGCAAGGGGCGAAGCTCGACGGCGCCAGAATGGAGGGCGCTGACCTGGCAGGGACGGGGCTCATGGTAACGGAGTTGACCGAGGGAGCGAGGGGAGAGGAGCCACCTCTCATTTCTCCTCAGCGGAGGGCGGGAGTATTGACCACCCTGGCTGTCGTGATATTTGCCCTGGCTCTGGCAGACCTGGTTTGCGTCTGGGGATGGCTCTACAAAGCCGCCTACTTCGACGAGTTCGGCCTCTCGTGGGGCTTCAATCTCAACCTGCTATCTCTGGATTACCTCCTTGGAGGCGGGCAGGTGCTCGGGATTAGCCTGGGATTTCTGTTGCCATTACTCGTGCTTGTCCTGTATGTTCTTTTGATGATGGGCATCATCGCCTTCATATTCCTGGTGTTTGCCTATCTGAGCAACCGCGTCGCCTCGAAATCAGGGGCCTCTTGGATTCGCCGAGGCATCATAGCGATATTGCTTTTGGCCTGCCTGGCCGGTTTAGCCCTGATCTTCCCCAGCCTCATTTCCTTTGGTGGCTGGCTTATCAGGGAGGTGATCCCTGCAAGGGAAGGTTTTAGAGTCCTCAAACAATTCCTCTTTGATTCCTCTATCATCAAGAAAACGCTCTTTGTCGCTTTCCTGGCGGTTTTTCTGCCTCCCTTATGGGTTCTCTACCGGCTTCTCTGCCAGGGGTTGCAGAAGGTGGGGTCCCCGTTTCCCTGGCTGGGAGACGTGCTGGCTTTCCTGAAGAGGGCTAGGGCTTTCGGCCAATTCCAACCCCTGACGCCCTGGGAACGGCGTTTGGGTATGCTGGCAGCGCTCGTTATTCTCATCGCCATTCCCACCTTTCTGACTCAGGCTGGGGGGCTACGTGCCCAGGAGGACATGTGTGACGGAGGCTCTCTTACTCCAATCAGCCTCTACGAGAAGGGGTTGCTGGAAACCACCTCGCTACAGACAGAGAAAGCAGAGGAGCAGTTCTGCTTGCGGCTTCTGCTGGCTAGAGATGGCAATTACTACGTGTTCTATCCTCACCAGACCCACGATGTCGAGGGGAGGTGGAAACCCAGTGTGTATGAAATCCCCGCCGACCAGGTAGATCTCATCAAGCCAGGAGAGAGGGCGGGTTGTTTGACGTGTCTTGATGATGCCCCCCTCGAAGGGGAGCCGCATATAATCATCTCCGTGGCGGCTATCAGTACGCCGACGCCGACTGAGATACCGACTGGGACGCCTACCGCCACGCCCATGCCTGAGACGCCAACTGTTACGCCCATGCCTGAGACGCCAACTGTTACGCCCATGTCTGAGACGCCAACTGCTACACCCATGCCAGCGCCACCCACCGCTACGTTCACGCCTGAGGCGGCCATCGCCACGGCCACCCCTGTGCCGCCGACGAACACACCGCCGCCAACCTCAACGCCTCCCCCACCACCGACGGCAACGAACACGCCGCCCGCAGGGCCTACGCCGCCGGAGCCGGGGTGCAAGGACCAGTATGAACCTGACGACATCGTGGGACAGCAAAAAGCTATGGCCTTGGGCGAGACCCAGATCCACAGCTTCTGTCCTGAGGGCGATCTCGACCTGGTGTGGTTCCCGGTCAAAAAGGAGCGGTGGTACCAGGTCTATACCCACGATCTGGCCTCGGGCGTGGATACGATGATCTCTGTCGGACTAGAGCCGACAATCGCCCGCTACTGTAATCCCCCCAACTGTGCCAACGACGATGTCACGCCGGGGAACCTGGCCTCGGACATACTCTTCCAGGCCGACGTTGACGGCATTGCCCTGGTGCCCATTGACAATCGCTACCAGCATGGCCCTGACAAGACGTACCAGATTACCGTCAAGGAAATCGTGCCCACGCCCACCACCACGCCCACTGTCACCCAGACGCCGACCGTTACCCCGACGCCAACGCCCACGCTGACACCCACTCCCACGCCTACCATCACCACCACGCCGTCGCTCACTCCGGGTTACGATCTCTATGAATCCAACAATTCCTTCTCGACTGCCCATCCGATAGAATCCGCTGTGACGTACTCCGCCTATATTAACCCGACGGAGGACGTGGACTGTTTCAAGTTCAATATCCAGAACTTGAATCCTATCGCGGTGAAGCTAACGATTGATAACCCCGACAGTGTCCGCTGTTCCATTGCTCTATACTTCTACGACGACGACGAGGATGAGTGGAATGTCCTGAGCACGGCAGGGAACACGGCGGGCCAGGTGTCTGTTACCATTATCCACGCCCCTGAGCAAACGGGGAAGTATGGCGTGAGGGTGACCGGCATTCCAAGTTACTTCGACCCTAGCAAGGCCTACCAATTACGGGTTGATTTCGATAGAGTTCCGACGGCCACTCCCCCGCCTACTTCGACGCCGACGAGCACTTCTACTCCGACTGACACGCCTACGCCTACCCCTACGCCGACAGTGATAGGGTGAATTGTCTTGCTGGCAGGTTTCCGCTATGGGAGGTAAGGGGGGAAATCGTCTTACTGAGAATCTCCGGTTCAAACGGCAAAAAGCAGAGAGGGGGAGCAGAGAAAGTGGGACGCAACTTCTCGAAACTGGTATTGGCTTTGGTGATCCTGGCGACCGTCTTTCTCGCGTCGGAGGGGCGCGTAGCTACAGACCCGGCAGTGACAACAGCAGGCAGAGTGTACGCCTCGCTCGATTGTGCTGTTGGGTGGTGGGAGCAGGGTGGCGACACAGAGGGGCTCGCCATCTACGCCCTGGCGAGCCATCCAGGGAGCCCTAACGTCTATGCGGGAGTTTGGGGGGAAGGGGTCTATCGCGCGATCAGCGGCGCGAATTCCTGGTATCAGACCCCTTTAGGGTCTCCCACTGATATCGCTTCCCTGGCCATTGATCCCACCAGCCCTGCTGTCGTCTACGCGGGGACAAAGGGGGGGGGCATCAAAAGGAGTTACAACGGCGGTGACAATTGGGGGACAGCAACGGGCCTGGAGGACCAGGATGTTTGGTCCCTGGCCGTCACCGCCACAGTCACTTCCATTTATGCCTACGCCGGTACTGCGGGGGAAATCTACACCAGCACCAACGGGATAGACTGGGACCTCGCTGGAGGCACTGAGATTGGCACGGATAATTTCTACGCCCTGGTCGTTGATCCTCAGGACAGCAGAGCCGCTTACGTGGGCACGAAGGAAAAGGGGGTCTATCGGACGACCGATGGTGGTGTCGGCTGGACACCGAGCGGCCTGTCCTCAATGACTATTCGAGCCCTGACCCTCCATCCCGACGACAGCGAGATCATCTATGCTGGTACGCTATCCCATGGGATCTTCAAGAGCACCGATGGCGGAGCCTCGTGGCCTGTAAACGGGTTGACGGGGAAGGCTGTCTTGGCTATCGCCATCAACCCTCGCAATCCTGAGTTTGTATATGCAGGAACATACGGGGGGGGTGTTTGGGTAAGTTACAATGGCGGCGATAGTTGGTATCCAATGTCCGAGCCGACAGGTCGTGCCAACCTTGTTTTTTCCCTGGCCCTTTTTACCCCCGAGGAAGAGGACGATTGCCAGGTGCTCTATGCTGGCACCACCGATGGGGTGTGGGCTCGTGCCGTCATGCCGGTTTGCGTCTCTTACTTACCCCTCGTCTATAAAGGGTACCTGGCGGGGCAATAGGCCCAAAGGTAGCCGATGCGCATTGCTGTGGTAGGCCCTTGTGCCTCAGGAAAGACAGCTCTGGCCGAGCGCCTTCGAAAACTGGGGTACGAGGCTCGCGAGTGCACTCAGGAACACTCCTACGTGCCGACCATGTGGCAGAAGATCTCCAGGCCCGATGTCCTCATCTATCTGGACGCCAGCCTCTCCTCTATTGCCGCGCGACGCTCTGCTGACTGGAGCGAGGAGTACCTGGCCAAACTGAACCGTCGCCTCTCCCACGCCCGCCAGCACTGCGATCTCTACGTTCAAACCGACGGGTTGAGCGAAGAGGAAGTTCTGGAAAGGGCGCTTGGTTTCTTGAGAAGGTATTTCCCCTCCCTGTGAGGGAGGGGCCAGGGGAGGGTGGGCACTCCGCAAAGAACCCCCCCCCTCCCAACCCCTTCGACTGGGCTCAGGGCAGGCTCCCCCTGCGAGAGGGAGGAGTCAGGTGCAACACCGTGAACATTGAGGACTACCGCTTTGGCCGCATCGTGATTGATGGCAGACCCTACACGTCCGACGTCATCGTCTTCCCCGATCGCGTCAAGGACGGCTGGTGGCGAAACGAGGGCCACGAGCTATGTCTGGCTGATCTGGAGGAGGTCGTTCAAGAGAAACCGGAAGTGCTGGTGGTGGGCACTGGCAAATCGGGCTTGATGAGGGTGTTGCCGAAAACGGAGGAGTATCTGGAGCAGCAGGGCATCAAGCTGAAGGTCGAGAGGACAGCCCAGGCCTGTCAAACCTTCAATCGGCTCTGTGGCTCTGGTGAGAAAGTTGTAGCTGCCCTTCATTTGACTTGTTGAGGCTGATTGGACCTCCGAGGTTTCGACAACCTGGTTGCAGCGAGAGGCTAGCGCCGGTTGAGTAGGAGCGGAATCGAAACCAAGCGGGTTGTGTCCGGAGACCCGCTTGCTGGTCTCGATACGCTGCGCACTCGACCGACGCTCGCTGGCCTCTTGGAGTTATTTGACAGATGGGGGACGATGAGGTATAATCTGTTTCGTTTGCTACCACAGCTTGAGTTCGTCACAAGGGAGGAGATTCAGATTTGAGAGACAGGAATGTTGGTCTATTGATGGGGGTTATCATCCTGGCCGTAGCGGCCATCTGGGTGGCTTTGCCGACTAACCCCGGCCTCCACATTCACCTGGGCCCTATCAACTTCGATAGGAACATCAGGGTGCACCAGGGGCTGGACTTGCAGGGAGGCTTGCAGGTGCTTCTGGAGGCGGATCTGCCGGAGGGCCAGGAGATTGAGGCTGGCGCTATGGATGCGGCCAAAGTCATCGTCGGGAACCGCGTGGATGCCCTGGGCGTGACTGAGCCTCTAGTTCAGTCGCAGGGAGAACGGCGGATCATCGTTGAGCTGCCGGGGGTGAAGGATCCTGAGTTAGCTATCGCTACCATCCGTGAGACAGGACTCCTGGAGTTTGTTAACGCGGGCAGCACGTTCTTGTCGCCAGGCACGGTGGTCAGAACTGACTTTGGTGGCTCGGTGGCTCCGACGGAGGAAATGACTCCAACGCCGGAGATCACGGAGACGGCGACTGTAACCCCTACCGTGCCAGCCGCCCCCACCCCAACGCCGGCCCCTGAGTTGGTCTTCCCCACCGTGCTCACCGGACGGGATCTAAGCAGCGGGGGGCTCAGCATCGGGCGTAAACAAACCACCGGGGAGCTCTACATCGCCTTTGAGCTGACCAGCGAAGCTGCGCCTAAGTTCGCCGATTTCACGAGTAAGAATGTGGACAAGTATCTGGCCATCGCCCTGGATAAGGAAATCATTTCCTGTCCTGTCATCAAGAGCGCCATCACCGAGGGCAAGGGAGTGATCGAGGGCAGGTTCACGTTGGAAGAGGCCCGCAGCCTGCTCGTTCAGCTCCAGTACGGTGCTCTCCCAGTTCCCCTGAGGGTAGAAACGACTCGCACCGTCGGCCCTACCCTGGGCCAGGACTCAGTGCAGAAGAGTGTCACCGCCGGGGCCATTGGGCTGAGTGCTGTCTTTCTCTTCATGCTCATCTATTATCGGTTCCCTGGCTTGCTGGCCGACCTGGCTCTGGCCATTTATGCCCTTCTCAACTTTGCTATCTACAAGTTTGGCCTGCCGCCGCTCTTTAATTACGTCACCTTGACTCTGCCCGGTATCGCTGGCTTCCTGCTCTCAACGGGCATGGCCGTAGATGCCAACATCCTCATCTTCGAGCGGATGAAAGAGGAGTTGCGGGCCGGGCGTAGTCTGGGAGCAGCTATCGAGGCTGGCTTCAGCCGCGCCTGGACCTCCATCCGCGACTCGAATATCTCCACCATCATCACTTGTGCTATTCTGTTCTACTTCGGTTCTACCTTTGGAGCCAGCATGGTCAAGGGTTTTGCTCTTACCTTGATCATCGGTGTGACGATCAGCATGTTCACCGCCGTCACCGTCACCCGCACTTTCGTCCGCTTTGCCTTCGATGCCTTCGGCGACAGACTGCGGGACAAAAAATGGCTTCTGGGAGTTTAGGAGATAACTATGTTTAACATTATCGGCAAACGCTACTGGTATTTTTTGATCTCGGCTGTACTCATCGTTCCGGGTTTGATAGCAATGATCTACTCCACTGTCACCTATGGCACACCGGTGAGGCTGAGCATTGATTTCACCGGTGGCAGCCTGATGGTGATCAAATTCCAGCAGCCCGCTACGGAAGATGCCATTCGCGACGTCTTCATGAGCTATGACTTCACTAATCCCATGGTGCAGCAGTTGGGCCGGCCAGAGGACAACACCTGGCAGGTGCGTCTGGGGTTCATTGATGTGGAGAAGGTGGATGAGATTAAAGCATCGTTGGCAGGCCAGATTGGCCCGATTGATGAGGCCAGCTCTAGCTTAAGCACGGTCGGCCCGGCCGTGGGGAACGAGGTGGCCCGATCCGCTACCGTGGCCGTGGTCATCGCTTCGCTGCTGGTAGGAGCATTCATCATCGTCACCTTCCGCCGCGTCCCCAACGCCTTCCGCTACGGCGTCAGCGCGATCGCGGCCATGGTTCACGATATCCTGGTTGCCTTGGGGTTCGTCTCCATTATGGGGATTCTCTTCAGTTGGGAAGTGGATGCCCTCTTTCTGACGGCTATCCTGACTGTCATTGGCTTTTCGGTGCAGGATAAAATTGTGGTCTTTGATCGCATCCGTGAGAACACGCCCAAGCGACGGGGTGAGTCTTATGAGACCATTGTCAACCGCAGCATCCTGGAGGTCATCCACCGCTCCCTGGCCACCCAGCTCAACGCTATGTTCGTAATGATTGCCATCCTGCTCTTCGGCGGAGCCAACATCAAGCAGTTCATCGCCGTGATGTTGATCGGGATGGTCACCGCTACCTACTCCTCCATCTTTAGCGCTGTGCCGCTGCTGGTCGTTTGGGAGAAAGGCGAGATAGGCCAGTTTTTCCGCCGCCTGCGGAGGCGAGAGGCAGCGGCCTAGCGATTCCGAGACGGGGCTGAGATAGAATCTCAGCCCCGTCTCTGGTTCAGAACGCGGATTCGCAGGATTTACGGATCAGGATCATCCGCTCATCCTGCCCATCCGTGTTCTTTTTGACGCCCAGAGCTTTATGTGCTATGATAGAGGAAAAAAGCAGGGAAGGACAGATCATGGGTCTGATCGTAATTCGCTACGGCGAGATCGGCTTGAAGGGCAAGAACAGAGGGTATTTCGTCAAGCGGCTGCGCAAGAACATCAGAGACTGCCTGAAAAGGAATGATCTAATGGGTGAGGTGCGTAGCGTCGGGCAGCGCGTCTACGTGCAGGTTGAGGATGTGGAGCGGGCCGTCGAGAAGCTGCGGGACGTCTTCGGCATTGTTTCCCTGAGTCCGGCCCAGGAGGTTGAGGCTGACATTGAAGCCATCAGGGCCGAAGCTCTGCAGGTGGCCCAGAGAGTTGGCCTGGACGAGAAGCGGTCTTTCCGGGTGCAGAGCCGCCGGGCAGACAAGGCTTTTCCCCTGACCTCGCTTGAGATCAACCGCCTGGTCGGCGCTCACGTCCAGGCGGCGACCGGGGCGCGGGTCGACCTCTCTGACGAGGCCGACCTGACCATCGGCGTAGAGGTGCGCCGGGACCACGCTCTGCTCTTTGGCCAGACGGTGGCCGGGCACGGGGGGCTGCCCCTGGGCACCCAGGGGCGGGCGGTGGCCCTGATCTCTGGCGGCATTGATTCGCCCGTGGCTGCCTGGATG
The DNA here is from genome assembly GCA_964625745.1 of uncultured Anaerolineae bacterium. Lineage (GTDB taxonomy): Bacteria > Chloroflexota > Anaerolineae > VGOG01 > VGOG01 > CAZVCJ01. The sequence continues at coordinate 9,098 of CAZVCJ010000049.1, forward strand.
ATCATGAGGCGGGGGTGTGTGGTGATCCCCGTCCACTTCCGCCAGAGCGAGGTGGAGCTGGCCAAGTTCATGGACAACTGCGAAATCTTGTCGCGTTACGCCTATGGCTGGAACATGCACCCCATTGTGCTGGATCACCAGGAGGTCTTCGGCGGGACCTACGAGAAGCTCCGCAGCGTCGGCGCTGAGCGCTGGACTTGCATCTTCTGCAAGCGGGCCTTGCTTCAAAAGGCGTGCCAGATCGCCGACCAACACGGGGCCAAAGCCCTGGTCACGGGGGACTCCCTGGGTCAGGTGGCCAGCCAGACCCTGGAGAATCTGGAGGTCCTCTCTTATGGTGTAGAGAAGCCGATCCTGCGCCCTCTCATCGGCCTGGACAAAACGGAGATCACCGCCCTGGCGCGGCGCATTGGCACCTTCGAGGTCTCCACCCGTGAGGCCCAATCTTGTCCGTACTTGCCGCCCGACCCGTTGACCAAGGCCAGTTTG
>CAZVCJ010000049.1:9686-24473 GCA_964625745.1 uncultured Anaerolineae bacterium
AGGTTCGTGGCTTTTGAGAAGCTCGTGCACCCAGGCCGACTGGCGGAGATCAAGCTGCTGACCAACGCTCTGGAGATGGAATGGGCGGTGGAAGGGGAGCGGCGGATCAACATTGACCCTGGCTACGTTTCCCATTCCAAGCTGGTCTTGGCCACTACCAAGAATCACGCCCACCGCGTCTATCTGGACCAGGGCATCTACGCTGAGGTGACGCTGCACTTTCGCGATGGCACCTTCTGCGCCTGGCCGTGGACCTATCCCGACTATGCCAGCTCACCTCTCGTCGCCATCTTCAACCAGATCCGAGGGATTTACGTGAAGCAATTGCGTGAAACGTGAAAACGTGATGCGTGAGAAGCTGACTTAATCCTCGATTCACGTTTCACGGAGTTACTCCTTGGCCAGCAGTTGCACCTGCGATACCATGCTCTGGTAGTCCCAGCCTGAGGCGTAGATGCGGATGGATGTGATGAGGGCAGGCTTGATATCGCCCAGTTCCTCCATCAGGTTGGGCGACTCATAAGGGTACCAGACGTAGTGGGGGATCTTTTCGCAATTATCTCGAATGGTCGAGCCTTCAGTCGGATCTTTGAAATAGAATCCGTGGGTCCAGAAATTATCGTTGCCGTAGAGGTCCTTGTACTCCAGGCGGACGATAACCGGACACTCCGAGCTACGATACCCGCACCCAGATAGGCTTTGGTCCAGCAGCCTGACAGAGATGTGCAACTCCAGGGAAGTGAAATCGCGGACGTCTTTATTGATGTCCTGGACAATTCCTGTCTCCCCATGCCCGGCAGCCTTCCCCATACGCCAAAAACGCACTGCCTGGCGATCACCCACGATCAGGGTTTCTGCTTTGCCGCTGACTTCTTCAGGATTATCCTGTTCGTGGTAGGCTTCCCAGCCCACCGTTAGCGGCTCCTTGAAGTCGCCGTTGACGATGAGGTCTCGCTCCGCTGGCAGGGGGTCTAACGGCTCCCTGCCGATTGGCACCGTTGTCCTCTCTCCCTGTCCTAGCTCCACCATCTTCCCCATAGCTGTGACCTTCGCCTGGCCGTCGCGCACGGTCAAGTGGAATTCCTCGCTGCTCACTTCCACCGAATAGCTTCCATCTTCCTCTAACTCGACTGTGGCATGGGGGGTTTGCACCTGGAAGTTCAGGGGGGATTCCATTGACGGCGCCACGCCGATCCTGACTCTACCCCCTGTTACTTCCAGGACGATAGCGCCAGGCTTGGAGCTGAGACCGAATCTGGGTGATCGCGTTTTTTGGATGATCACCCGGGTCTCGTTGTAGAGATGCAAGGTACTATGTTCGAAAAACTCCAGGAAAGCCTGCGATGCGGCATCCGTGGTTATGATAGATCGTTCCAGCACGTCGTCCTTGGTAGCTATGACGGCCATGGATGCATCTGCGCCCGGTTCCCGCACCCCAACCGTGCCTCCGATGGCTGCGAGAGAAGTCTTATGCACCTGGGTGGCATTGATGACGTACCAGCGGATGCCAAGGGGGACGCTCATCACCAGGACGCAGAAGACGGCGAAGGCAATGGAGAGGATCATCCAGGCCAGTCGCGCAGGGTTCTTTTTTAAGCTCATCTTATCTCCACAGCCAGATCGATCTGGCTCTCCTTTCGTCCAACCGATTCAGCCCCGCTTCGCCAGCCAGCCGCACCGCCTCCGTGTACTCTTCGGAAGTGGTGCGGCGGTTCAGAGGAGGCAACTCGTGCCCCTTGTAGCAGGGGCGGTACTGGTCCATCACGTTGAGGTAGGTGTTGGTCGAGACCTCCTGGGCCAGGAACTTGACGATCTCGGCCGTGCCCGCCAGCCCCTCTGGAAGCACCAGGTGGCGCACCAGCAGCCCTCGCCAAGCCACCCCTCGCTCGTCCATAACCAGATCCCCCGTCTGGCGGTGCATCTCTTTCACCGCCGCCTGGTTGATGGCCGGGTAGTTCTTCACCTTCGAGCACCGCAGCGCTGCATCGGCGTCGGCGTACTTCATGTCGGGCATGTAGATGTCAACGATGCCGTCCAACAGGGCCAGGGTCTTCAGGGAATCGTAGCCGCCGGTGTTGTAGACCAGGGGCAGGCGCAGGCCGGCCTCGGCGGCGATAAGCAGCCCGGCCAGAATCTGGGGCACCACGTGGGTGGGGGAGACGAAGTTGATGTTGTGGCAGCCCATGGCCTGCAGGCGCAGCATCATGGCAGCCAGTTCATCGGGCTCCACCTCTCGCCCCTGGCCCAGTTGGCTGATCTCGTAGTTCTGGCAGTACTGGCAGTTCAGGTTACACCAGGCGAAGAAGATCGTCCCGGAGCCGCCCCGACCGACCAGGGGTGCTTCCTCCCCGAAGTGGGGGTTGCAACTGGAGACCACCGCCCTCTCCCCCGTGCGGCAGACCGCACCCTTCGTGCTCTCCCTGCGGTTCACCCCGCACTCCCTGGGGCAGACATCGCACGCCTCCAGCCGTTTATACCCCTCCTTGACCCGCTCCTTCAGCTCGCCGGAGCGGAGGAGGTTGAGGTAGGCGGGTTTGAAACCAATCCCTGTCATAAACACTTCTCCCTCAACTCTCATCACAATGTTGCGGTACTGTTGAGCGAATCGCACGGAAGGTAAAGGAGCGTGACGGCCTCAGGTGCATTTGAGGCTACAGTTTGATCAAATGAGCTTCAGAAGATGTTGCGTAATGAGTGCAGCGGATACTACTGCAAATTCCTGCTGCGGTTGATCTAAATAGCCTTCATACAAGCTGGTGCGCAATGTTTGAGCTAAAAGGGCTGTCTTGTACTCAAGCTCAAAATCTATGTCTTCGATCTTCTCTTGACAGATCGAGCGAGCAGTCTGGCGGAGTGCTGCGACTGCTGCCACCATCTTGGCTACCTTGTCTGTAAAGGGCAGATTGAGTACCATTGTCAGGGCAGTATCATTACTAGCTTCCGTTAACATCCTTTCGACAGAAGTAAGGGACAGTATCTCTTCACGTGTGGGACCAACATCAGTAAGCTTGAATTTGATCTCCGTTTCCAGACGAGCGAAATCTAGGAATCGTCCACCTTCTTCTTTCATCGCTGCAAAGTCTATTATGTGTACGTTCCCAATTCCATCTACTAGAAAGTTCCTGGGGTTGATATCACCATGCACAAGGCACAGACCTGCATTGCGTTTCTCCAGAAAGAGTCTGTGGTATGCACAGGTAGGGTCTTCGCTGGCCGGCCTCAAAAGGGTTGCCGGATTGGCCAATGGTTCCTGCTGGTTAGGTAAAACAATCTTGTCTCTATCAGGGTCGTAAAAGTGGCTACGGCGAGCAACTTCAGCAAGCCTATCGAATTCCCCTTGATCCAAACGTGGAAGGAAGTATAAGCGACTTGCGGACCTGTGCTTGAACATCTGTGTTTGGTAAAACGGCCACAGGACCTGACCAAACAACTTGCTAAGCAGGCTTACGACCTGTTCACTTGGCTGAGTGCGGTAGAACTCAGCGAACTGACGGACTTCATAACTCCGATTGTCACCAGTTGCATACTCAAATACAACAGCTTTTTGCCCCTTTAGGGAAGCCTGGGCGAGCACTCTAGGAACGACTGGACCGAGCAGTTCCATCGCATTCCCTGTTGCGGCTAGCTCTCGGTCCATCATATCGGAGCGATGCACCTTTACAATGCATGGACGATAGCTCACCCCTCGTTCGTCCTCACCTGATACTAAGTACACAGTCGCATCACTAGTTCTGGGGCTTTGCAGTAACTGCCAGTCGAGGTAGTATCTCCCCTGAAACAGTTGCTCTAGCAGAGTGCAATGTACATTGCTTGCTAGAAGACCGGCTTTTCGAACACAAGGCGTTTGGTCGCCGTGGATCTTACCCACTCTTGCCATCAAATGATCCTGGAAGAGAGGAGATGCTATCTTGATGTCACCATCTATCTCCGTGAGTATTCCTCTACGTAGAAGCTTCTTTTGTGCAAAGAGATGCTCATACCCTATTGTCTGCCCACGAGAAATGAGTTGAAGCACTTGTTGTTCATCGGCAGTCAGGCAACTCACCCATTCCTCGAAGCTTAAAGTCAATGCGTCCACTGCCTGGCGACGGATCTCTTCCTTAGGACCTGTGTATCGCAGCAAGAGGTCTGCGTGTTCAGGGTATCCGGCGCTCAACGCCACAATGGTCTCGATTTGTTGGGAATCCAGTTCAGGAGAACTAAGACGCGCGGATCTCTCTATGTCCTGGTCAGACACTCTGGAGACTCGATGGTGATTGGTTCCAAATATCTTATGGAAGTCTGAGTAGTTGACTGTCTGACAAATATCTTCTATGTCTCGGCAACAACAGATGATGAACGCTGTTCGGTAGCGATGTTCATACCCCAGTGACTGAAGGATATTCAACAGACCCTGGACCTGATCAGGGTCAGGGAACTTAAGTAGGGCATCGAAGTTATCCAGTGCGAAAATGAGTTGTCCGTCTCCCTGCGCATGATGCAGAATGCTCTCTCGCAGCCTGACCAACTCCGTTTCTAGATCCCCGGCCTTTGGTTCGGTTTCTGCCAAAACAGTTCTATGAGAACTGCCACTTGCATCTTCATGAATGGAGCGCACCAAATGTACAACTGGCTTGACCCAGAATGTGGAAAGGTTTTTCTCTACCAAGATTCTAAATCCTGGTTGTGCCCATTCTGTGCGTAGCCAGTTGCCTAAGTCCGTGAAGACTTGTTCCACCCCGCATCCGGGCAAGCCTTGAATGATCAGAGACCGTGGAACTTCGTCCGGCTTCGGCAGAACCAGTTCACGAACCCGCTGTGCGTCTCTATGACGGATCCCAGAAGGTCGCATTGTCTGTCACCTCCTCAGTAAGGGAGCCCATATACTGTACTCAGGCTTATTATCATTGAACCAATCACGGAATAGCGGAAGCATGATTCTGATTTCTTCGCTGTTCTCGGGGTTGCGTCTAAGAATTTCTCGCCGAACAAGCTCTCCAATCTTGGTGACAACCCTGTCGCTGTGTTGCTCCTGAATTCTCTGAACAACTCGTTGTTGAGCCACAAAGCGAGGCTGATGGCCTCGCATCTCTTCCTCTGCCATAGCTCCAATAATGGCCAAATCCAAGGGGTCGGGCTCTTGACGCGGGTTGTAACTGTAAAAGTGTTTCACGTAGTTTGTTGTTGCCGGTTGGCGTACAAGCCAATCGGCTACTTCCTGCACGTCAAATTTACAAACCTGTGCAGATCGCTGCTGACGGCTCCTTTCAACGATCTCCCTGCAAATCATCTGAACAAAACAGGGATTGCAAGCGGAAGTTTCCTTAATCACAGCAATAGCATCATTATTAAAGTCAAGGGAGCCTTTCACATAGTCGTTCTGCACGAGCCTTTCTACAGAGCCGTCTGTTGGCGACAGATACGCTATCCTCCAGGTACGGTCATGATTGAAGACCTCGCCGAGACGATCAAACAGTAGTGGCATCATTTCACCCCCGGTCAGAACCAACGCTACTGGCCCTCTTTTGCTTAGACCCCGTAGATATTCAAAGAACATCCTGTCGAATCCCAATCCACTATCAAGTTGATGCACGATAACGTCGAACTCATCCACCAAAAGCACCAATCTTGACACTCCATGGGACTCAAGATCACGCAAAACGTCGTTGAAGGCCAAAGAATAACTCGTTCGTATTTCATCCCGCGAGGGTATAGAAAGATCAATCCCGAAGAGCCGACTACATTTCCTTTGTGTGCTCACAATCAATTCTTCGATCACCCCTGCTACTGTATGTGCAGAGAAATCCAGCCAGGAGACACGCACTGTCATCACACCGTTCTCTTGAGCAACCTCGTCAATGTGTCGTTCCATAAAAAGCAGCAAAGACGATTTGCCCACACGCTTCTGTCCGTGCAGCATCAGTAGGCCGCCATGCGGTTCTCTGATTGCGTACTCGCATACTTCATCCAGCAACTGATCTCGCCCAACAAACATCCGCTTGTCGCCCACTTCTTTGTCTGTTCTGAAAGGGTTCTCAAGTTGCTGAAGCTGCTCGTTCTCCCGAAGAGGCTCAACAAGCAAGGGTTTCTTAGATTTTCTTTCGTGCAATTGTCGATCAGGGTCGTAGTATGAGAGTTCAAAGTCAAATGTGGTGGGTTGGCCTTCTGAATAAGCCTCAAGGTTGAAATAGCCTTCAACAGCCTCTTGTGGCTCTAAGCGAAAGTCACGAAGACTAGGAGGATTAACCTGGCACTCGGAATCAGTTGGTTGGAAACGGATGTTCACCGGATCTGCCGTGCCTGCACCTAAGTTTTCTACCCTGAAGATTACCCTTGCCTGTTCATCTTCGCCGAGACTTATGGCCCTTTCCGCTAAAGACACCTCTATGACAGGGGCAATGTCCTGGGCGATTGCTGATAACTCCCGTTGCAATACACCAAGCCAATGTTCTGCGATTTGGCTAAAATGGGCGGCCCACAGGGCAGTACGGTTGTCTGCCCCGTATGCCAGCACACGTTCCAACAGATTTGTGGCCGTGTTTACGTAATTGCGCTGATCTTCATAAGACTTGCTTTGAACAAATCCCCGCACTGCATCAGCAGCTTCGAGCAACAGTTGTGCTATCTCTCTGTTAGTCGGACTGAGTAGGAAGCCCAATTCTTGGAGACGAGATGCCAATTCTGGAGCCAAATAGAGAATGCCCTGAAATGAGGTGCACTGTTGCATATACTTTAGCGAGGCTTCGAGACGCCCAAATACCTGTTTATAGGCCCCAACGCAATCCGAGAAAGAAGCCTCATCCAGTTTAAGTTGATCTCGGACGGCACTCACCATCCACTGGCGTGCATCATCTGGGCATTGCTCAAACCATTGTTCTGCCCAGCGATAATGCTGGGCCGCCAGTTCTATGAAGGCCCTCGCTAATCCTTCCCGCACATCCACCGTGCGCTGCCTCGAATTGGCGAGCAGCCCCAGCGCCTCCTTGGGTTTTCTAACACGAACCCGCGTCTTCTGTAAGCAACTCTTGAAAAGCATACTGGCGGGAAAGTCAACTCCTCGGCGCGCAACCAGGTTGAGTGTAATAGCCTCCAAGTAGTAATCACGAGCTGAGTCGTAGCGACTATGCTCCCTGATCAGGTATGCACCCATGCTAGTGCTATAGCTGGACATACAGAACCGGATTGATGACTCGCAGGAGCCTGTTTCTAGTCGATCAAATTGCAGACGACTGACACTCAATAGGATCATGCCAAGAGCACGCTCGCCGACGTACGGACCATATTGCCCCTCTTTAAGTCTCGTTATCTCTTTGTTGACGCCATAGGACATGTCTCGAATATCATCTTCTGTTAGTTCTTCAAAACTCTTCCCCCGCAACTGATGCAAGTGCGGTGCTCGAAAAAGGTGTTGCAACACGTTTAGATCAACACTTGTTGTCCGAAGGTCATACGCCATAAGGGGCGGCAAGTTCAGAATACGTAGTTTATTTGCCACCTCCTGCGCAGGAGTGAGCTCGGCAGTTACATGGGTACCCATTACCTCAAGGGTGTCTCGGCTACTGGCTTCACGCAAGGCCTTCTGGCTAATTTCTCTCCACTTCTCTAACAACTCTTGGATCCATGGTACTTTCCAATATCCCAGTTCGCGCGCCGTTTTCAGCGCTCGCGTCGCTCCAAGATACCAAGCCCATACGTCATCCACCGGAACTGCTGAAAGATGTTCCTTCAAACAAGCAAGCACATCGGAGCCAACAATGACATCAATGCACTCGACCAACTCCCACGCACTTGCACAATCACCTGGTATCTCATCCAGTTCGAGTTCTAACCTCAGGCCAAGTGAGAGGACATCGCCATTGAGAAAGACCAATCTGAGTTGGTACTCTCCTGGCCACGAGAATGGGAGTCCTTCGCTTCCCATCTTGAATTCAAACTCAATGCTCTCTTCCTCTGAACGTACATGTTGCAGGATCATGTGGCGAAGAGAGTCCAAGGTTACTTCCTCGAAGGCAGGACCATCTGCTGTAGTCGCGACTTGCACTACGAGAGGATCAGGCACACGCTGCAGAAGGAGTTGCTTCTGGGCATATACAACTTCCTGCCGCTGCGCCAATAGCCTCTTCGCAGTAGCCTCTGGGTCTTCACTGTCCAAAATCCGCCAAGTTTCAATACACCAGGGATTCTGTGAGTATTTGTATGGCTGTAAGGCTTCCCGTACAAGATCGACTTGAGAGAAATAGTCGGACAGGAACGCAACTATCTCTTCAAGGTCAGATTCCGAAGTTTGGGTGCAGATTTTGTCAAATTTTTTCGATACCTCGCGACGGATCTGTTTCTGGTGATATCTCTCTTCTGCTTCGATACGCAACCGATCACTTACTTCCTCGCTGACCTCCGATAGCTGATGTGAAGTTGGAATGGTGGATCTCGTTTGCGAAACGTGGCGGGGCTGCTGTTTTTGGTTCTTCCTTTGCTTCTTTTTCCGCTTAGCCATGAAAGATTACCTCCTCTTGCACTACCAAAGTCGCCATATCCCCAAACGGGCAGCAGGTTCGAGATGCTGGACATTGAAAGTGGCCCAGAGGTATTGTTGGAAAGTGGCATCTGCCCACTCAATGCTTCCTTACTTTCTTTCAGGAGGGCGAACCGTAAGATGGGATGGCTGGCTCGTTCCTCCCGACGCTAGAATCACTGAGGCCACTGAAAAACACTGAACACACTGACTGACTCAGTGCCTTCATGCTCCTCAGTGCTTCAGTGTTTCCATCTCCCTCAGTTCACCAGCCACTCGACGCCTCCGCTTCTTGCGCGGACGAACCGTAAACTGCGACGGCTGGCTCGATCCTCCCGGCGCTAGCATCACTGAGACCACACTGACAAACACTGTGCTCATTCTCCCATCTCGTCCGCCAACTCATCCAGCAACTGCTTCAATTCCTGGCGGGTGGCGTCTTCTCGATCCGACTTGGCATACAACAGCAGGAGATAGATGGTTGGCACGGGTTGGTCCTCAACGTAGTACAGTAGACGATAGCCACCCCTCTTGCCTTTGCTGAGATCGGTGTTACGCACCCGCAACTTGCGCACGCCGGAACTGCCCGGGATGACTACACCCAGTCTGGGAGTCTGCAAAAGCACACGAACAGCCACGCCCACATCACCTTTGACGTGTCGGAATCGCTTTTGCAGTTTTCTGACACTGTGCTTGAAGGACGGGGCCAGGACGACGTTATAGCTCATTGAGCTCCCGCTCCCAATCGGACGAGGGGGGTTCCTGCCGAGCCTGGGTTACTAACCGCTGCAGGACGGTGGAAGCAGCCAGAATGGCATCTTCTGGCTCCTCCTCGCGGTTCAGCAGGTTGTCTATGATGAGCTCCATCTGATCGAATGAGGCGATGTCCACCAGCACGGCTTTTGCCTTGCCACCTTCGTAAAGGATGGGAAAGCGGTCTCGAATCCACAAAGTCGTTTCAGTCATGATTCATCTCCTTAACGTCTTCGTCTGTTGGGCGAACGAGTCGTAAGCCGGGACGATTGGCTTGATCCTCCTGACAACGCGAGTCTTCGCGTCCGTTCCGTCTGGTATTCGCGAATCTCTTTCGCCAGGGGATGACGGGTGGGAACCCGCAGGTGGGTGATGGAAACGACGATAGCTTCCTTGGCGTCTTTGGCTAGGGTCACGTCGCAGCAAATACCTCCCTCGTCACCCGCGTAGAACACTTGCTTGATTTGTAGTTCCCGATGGTGGAGGATTTCAACTCCTCGCTCCCGCATAGCGCGGATAAACGCGCCCGTCGGTCGCGCCGGAATGGGAAGCTGGGCTTCCATCTTGCGCATCAGGTCCTTTGTTTTGGCATAGTCATCAATGATGGTTCGTCCATTTCGACACGGGCAGTGATTTCTTCCAATGAGAGTGTCTTGCCCCCGGCTGCCACCTGGGCAAGTGAACTACGTAGCCGCTGCTCAATTTCAGGGCGCAACTCCAACCCTTCATCCGGATCGCCAAACATCTCCGATAGCTTCTGTTCCATTGCTTCCTGGATGATGTACTTCAATTCATCCACTGTCAGTTCAGCCACCATTGTGCTCATGGTTCATTCCTCCTCAGCGGTATCAGTGCTTTCAGTGCTTCAGTGTTTCAAACCTCACCAATTCACCGGCACCCTCCTCACCCTCCACTGCCGATCCCGATACTGCACGTACTTGTTCTGTTTGCCGAATTCGTAGAGCTGTCGGGTGACCTCCACGTCCTGTTGGCAGTAGTCGAAAAGCTCCTTCATCTGCCCCTGGCGCCACCAGCGGATGGCTTGCAGGCCGTCGGCCGATTTGCCAACTCCCAAAGTGGCGCTGGCCAGAGCGTCCAGACTGACGCGGAAGCCCAGGGTTCGGTAGATATCGTCCAGCATGTCCACCGTGGGGAGCTGGCGGAGGGGATGGTCGGTGTAGGCTGTCAGCACCTGGTAGTCGAAGCTTATCACGTTGAAGCCGACGACGAGATCCGCCGATTTCAGCTCCTCGATGAGCTCGGCCACGGCCTCCTCGGTGTAGTGGTGATACTCGCCATCGGCGGTCGAATAGGTCACCGCCACCGAAAGGCCCAGGCGTGGGATGTTGTGCCGGCCGCCCACCTCTTGGAAGCTCCGCTGGGTCTCCAGATCGAAAAAGACGATGTTTTTCACGTTACGACTCCTCCACTTCTTCGCCGAAGGCCAGGGCTTCGGCGCGCCGAGTCACTGTCTGGTAGGCCGCGCTCAGACTGGAGCGCAGGTCTGCCGGGGCGAAAGCGGGTTGGCCCAGCCGTTGGAGCAGGCTCAAGGGAACCTGGGGCGCTTTCGGCTGTACCTGGAAGTCATCCAGGCTCTGGCCCAGACGCCAGAAGGTGGCTGGGTCCTCCGGCAACGGCGCGGGCGCCGTCTCCTCCGCAGGCAGGGCTGTGGGGTCGGGGCTGGCTTCTTCCTCTTCTTCTTCGATCGCGCCGCGCCGGGCGCGTAGCCCCTCCAGCACCTGTTCCTGGGTGCGGCCCCGCAGGCGAAAGAGCATGAAGGGGTCATCGTCGAAGGCTTCGCCCAGCAGGAAGTACACGGCGGCGATGTGTTTGCAGGGGTTGGCCCAGTCGGGGCAGGAGCAGGTGGTCTCCAGTTCCTTGACTGAGGCCGGGAAGAGGCTGATGTTGGCGGCGGCAAATGCCTCTTCGATGTCAGTCGGCATCTCGCCAGCCAGCAGTTGGGCGGTGAAGATAGCCTGTCCTACCAGCACGTCCAGCACCCGGTCCCAGTCTGCGTCCTTCAGAGGCTTCACTCGTATGTACACTTCGTAGGGGGTGCGGCGGCTCCCCTGGACCTTGGCGGTGATCTCGCCGTCCTGCACCTGGATGTCCATCACCTGACCCCGCCGGGCGTAGGAGCGCCCCCGGCTCAGTCGCCCGGAGTCCATGATGCGTTGCAAAGCCGCGGTCCAGCGCTGGGCCCACCAGCTCTTGCCGATGGCCCCTCGCTGGCTGCGGGCCTTAATGCCGCCCTTCACCGGGATGGGGCGGGTTGGTTCATAACGCCACCAAGACATAACAACCTCCGTTCAGGGGAACTCAGAGTAACTCGGGGGAATTCTGGGGAACTCAGGGGAACTCAGGGGTTCCCTCCGAGTTCCCCCAAGTTCCCCCGAGTTCCTCCGAGACTTCCTCTGGCAACTCAAACGGCTGGTCGGCATCCTCTGTCGCGTATGCCACCCCAGCTTCTTTGACGCCAAAACTTTTGTCCCATTCTCCCGTCTTTTGTTTCTTCTTCAAACCGGTGATCAGACGCTCCAGAAAGAACGTGGCATCGCCATACTGCTCCAAGAGGTCGGTGAGTTGGTCGGCTGTGATCAATCCCCATCGCTCACAATCCTGAATCTGGCTACCCAGCTCTCCCAGGGATCCGCGGGCGATTTCGCAGAAACGGATGTAGTCCCCAAGGGAAGCCCGGCAGTATCCTTCGGCGATGTTGGACTTGACTGATATCGCAGCGCCACGCATCTGATCTTTCAGACGGTAATACCCCGCACCAAAGCGGGCTGTCCGCCCATGGACCATCCACGCCAGGTCGTCGGCCTTCTGCCAGGCGATGATCTTCTTGTACCCATACAGCTTGCGATAAGTCTGTGTGCCAGCCCCCTGATACGCCCTCGGCATCTAGCACCTCCTCCAGTTCCCCCGAGTTCCCCCAAGTTCCCCCGAGTTTTCCCAAGTTCCCCTGAGTTCCTCAGTTCCCCCGAATCATCCGACCGCCTCCGGCCTCAGCATCAGCATCTCCCGCAACTCGTCCGTCGAAAGTTCCGTCAGCCAACTCTCGTCGGCGGTGACGATGCTTTCGGCCAGGGCCTTTTTGCTCTCGATGAGGGCGTCAATGTTCTCCTCCATCGTGCCGATGCACAGGAACTTGTGCACCTGCACGTTGCGCGTCTGGCCGATACGGAAGGCGCGGTCGGTGGCCTGATCTTCCACGGCCGGGTTCCACCAGCGGTCGAAGTGGAAGACGTGGTTGGCGGCGGTCAGGTTCAGGCCCAGGCCGCCCGCCTTCAGTGACAGGACGAAGAAGGGCGGGCCGTGCCCGTCGCTCTGGAAGCGCTCGATCATGCGCTCGCGCTGCTGGCGGGGCGTCCCGCCGTGCAGGAAGAGCACCTCCCGGCCAAAGGTTTCCTGCAGGTAGCTCTTCAGCATCTTCCCCATGGTGGCGAACTGGGTGAAGATCAGCGCACGGTCGTCCACGGCCAGTGCTTCCGTCAGCATCTCCGTCAGGCGGGCCAGCTTGCCGCTGCGATCAGGTAGCTCCGAGCCGTCGCCCAGGAATTGGGCCGGGTGGTTGCAAATCTGCTTCAGCTTGAGAAGGGTGCTCAGCACAATGCCCTTGCGCTGGATGCCCTCGCTCTCTTCGATCTGGGTGAGGGAATCCTGCACCACGGCCTCGTACAGGGTGGCCTGCTCCGGCGTCAGGTTGCAGTAAACCTTCATCTCCAGCTTTTCGGGCAAGTCCTGAATGACGGTGGGGTCTGTCTTGAGCCGCCGCAGGATGAAGGGGCTCACCAATTGCCGCAGCCGTTGCGTCGCCAGCGGGTCGCGGTAACGCTCGATGGGCAGGGCAAAATCGGTCCGGAAGCGCTTCTGCGGCCCCAGGTAGCCCGGATTCAGAAAGTGCATGATGGACCACAGCTCGGAGAGGCGGTTCTCCACCGGGGTGCCGGTGAGGGCCAGGCGAAAATCGGCCGGGAGGCGGCGCACGGCCTGGGTCTGTTTGGCCGCCGGGTTCTTGATGTTCTGCGCTTCGTCCAGAATGATCTCGCTCCAGCGCACCTGAGACAGCAAGTCGGCGTCGCGGCGCACCAGGCCGTAGCTGGTGATGATCACGTCGTGCTCTTGAGCCTGGGACAGGAAATCCTGACCACTTGCCCGTCCGGCTCCGTGATGAAGCAGAGGGCGCAGGTCGGGGGCGAAGCGCTCGATCTCCCGCTGCCAGTTGCCGGCCACCGAAGTGGGGCAAACGACCAGGGCCGGCGGCACCTGCCCGTCGTGCTTGCGGTCATGTAAAAAGAGGGCGATAGCTTGAATCGTTTTGCCCAGCCCCATGTCGTCGGCCAGGCACGCGCCCAGTCCCCAGCGGCGCATGAAGGTCAGCCAGGAGAAACCCCGCTGCTGGTAGGGGCGCAGTTCCCCCGCCAGGCTGGCCGGCTGAGGCAGCTCCTCGAGCCGCTCGCCTTCCTTCAACTGCTCCACCAGGTCGCCCAGCCAGCCGGTGACCCCTACCTCCTCCACCGGCAGGCCCTCCACCTCGCCCTCGCCGCTCAACTCCCACAGCAGCGCATCCAGCACGCTCATCTGCGTTTCTGCCTGGCGCTTCTTCCAGAAACGGATGGCCGCCTCGATCTCCTCGGGGTTAAGGGCCACCCACTGACCCCGCACCTGCACCAGCGGCATCTTGAGCCGCGCCAGGGCCTCAAACTCCTCCCGCGTCAGCGTTTGGTCCCCCAGGACGATCTCCCATTGGTAGTTTACCAGGTTATCCAGACTGAGGAGGCCACTGGACACGCTCGGCGGGCTGGACGAGCTGTTCACTTGCAGGCGGGCGCCCAGGCGACTGCCCCGCTTGTTCCACCACGGCGGCACCAACACGCCGAAGCCGCTCTGCTCCAACAGTGGGGCCGCCTCGCGCAGGAAGGCATAAGCCTCCTCGGTGTTCAGGTGAGCCGCGGTGGGACGGCGCTGGTGGAGGCTGCGCTCCAGCGGGCGGAAGATGTTGGAGGCGTACCCCAGGGCGGTCAGTAGCCGCTCCTGCGGCTCCTCGAAGCGGCGGTTCAGGTAGGTGAGGGCCTTGCCCCGCGCCTTCCACACCGTCTCGGCAGGCAATAGCAGGCTGGGGTCGTCGCTGGCCTGGAGGAGGAACTCAAGCGGCCACGCCTTTTCTGCTGTCTCGGGCACCTCCAGACGCAGGCAGACCCGGAAGGCGGCGTCGCCAGCCACGCGCAACTGGCGCACCCACGTCTTGTGCGCCCTGGCCAGTGTGCTGAGGGCGAAGTAAGGCCCTTCGATAGCAGGGTCAGCGGCGAAGAGGGCATTGAGCCAGGCCACAGCCACATCGTCGCCCCGCATGGGGTGCCAGGCCACGCCTCGCCCTGAGCCTGTCGAAGGGCCCCACCACTCGCGCACGGCGGCGTCCACGACGGTAGTCAGGAAGTTCTCTAGCAGGCGGTGGGCAGGGGCGGCCTCTGGTTCGCCTTTCAACCCCGGCGGCAGGCAAGCCCTGGCCGCCGGCGGCATGGATCCTAGCAGTTGGGCCA
>CAZVCJ010000050.1:0-24299 GCA_964625745.1 uncultured Anaerolineae bacterium
GCGCTCAACCCTTCGGTGGACTCAGAGCAAGTCTCCGCCCGCTTCATCCCCAGGCCTGCCCTGAGCCTGCCGCTTGTACTGAGCTTGTCGAAGTGAAGGGTATTTTTGGGAACGGTTTTCGACTCTAATCGCAACATCGCTCATGCTCAAATTGCCCCTTCAGTCGGCTGCTTCCGCTGCGATGATAGCCAGCGCCTCTTCGGCGCTGATCGGTCCGTGTGGAAGCACATTTGCCTCCATGCCATCGTGAACGTGGTGGGGGTGTGTTGGCACCTCCGGATGGTGTGCTGCATTGTCCCACCGTTTCCGCAACTGACCATCGGCATCCTGCCAGTGAAAGCTGTACTTTGCCACCTGCAATCTTTCTTCTGCGATCTGGAAACGCTCGAATAACTCCAACAAATCCCCATCGCGCAATATGAGCCTATAGCGAAATAGCCCCACGTCACCCTGTGCTTCTTCGCGCACCACCATCCAATGCAAGACCTGGCGATTCAGGGTGATAAGCGCTTTGATATGAGCCAGGTAATCGCTTGCGCTCTTCACAAAACTGGCTCCAGACGCCGCATTTTCTCTATGATGTCCTGGCGAAGTTCATACAGACCAGCCCATTCAAAGAAGTCCATTGCATCGCCCAGTTCCCCAGCCTCAAAACGGCGGTAGAACGCTGCAGATTCCATGCCGTAACGCCGCTCAAACTCACGCAGGTCACGCTCATACCGCTCCAGACGTAGCCGATGCTGACTGAGAGAAACGTCCAGCAGTTTCCCTAAGATCAGATCCAGTTCAGCTTCGTTGGAATAAGTATCTTTGAGAACTTCTAGTTTGTACAACGTATCCATTGCCAACTTCCTCTACCTGAGTAATGCTTTACCGGGGCGTCAATGAACTTCTCCACGCCGGAGAAGTCTACCATCTCATCGAACTTGCGCTCAACCCTTCGGTGGACTCAGGGCAAGTCTCCGCCCGCTTCATCCCCACGCTTGTCCTGAGCCTGCCGCTTGTCCTGAGCCTGTCGAAGGGATGGCACCGCTCAGGTAGATATTCTCCCGCCCGGTCATCCCCCTGCCTGCGGGGGAACAGAGGGGGGTGGGGTGGAAGCCAGTGTCCACCCTTCGACCCCGCTCAAGGCAGGCCTCCAGCAGGGAGCCCACCCGGCAGTGGGTCTCAGAGGTAAGTTTAGTGCAAAGCTGAGGAAATGTCAAGGGAGCGTGATTGATGATGTCGCGGATGGCACGGTTAATACCTTCGACGAAGCCCTGGGTCACTCGGTCGTCAAAGTAGTTGAGGAACTCGTGCCACCAGTTGCGCAAAGTGTCGGTAAACCGGATCAAGTAGCGACTTCCCGTGACTCTGACCTTCCATATTCAAGCCGGCAGAAATAGCTCGGCCTGGGCTCGATTGGTGATTTTGTCGCAGGTGGTGCGGAACTCCTCCTTCCTCACTGCCGACACGATCGATGGCTCGTACTCAAGGGGCAAACAATCGTGGTCTACTTCAGTGTATACAACGACGGTGTGGCTAATCTCAAGACCGCTATGTATCTGGATGATGTGTCTATACAAGTATGTGGCTCGACAATCCAGATCTATCTTCCGCTGCTTCTCAAAAGGCGGTAGTGATCTCAGGCACCATGCTGGGGGTGGTTCACTGGGGGGAGACTTGTTCATGGGGGGACGATTTGAGCAGTAAAACACGCAAAAGGCCACGAAAGGCGCGAGATGCTTTCGTGGCCTTCGCTTATTTCGGTTCTTGACCGAACTGACTCTTTCTGCTATAATGGCGGCAACTTCCGAGATGAAGGCGGTAAAGAGGGAACGAATGCGGAAAGTCCCCGTATCAATCATCACAATCGCTTTGATCGCCGCGTGGGGAGTAACCGGCTGCGGAACGTCGGCCGGCTCTGCTACCTGCACTCCTTACCCTACTTATACTCCCTACCCCACCTACACGCCAGCCCCCTCTTCCGGCGAGCTGCTTTGGCCTAGCGGCTGGAAGGACAACGTCATCTCTTGGCAAGACGCTGATCAGTACTACGGGCAGACCATGACCGTGGAAGGCGCTGTGGTCGAGACCTACAACTCCGGCAAAGCCGTCTTCTTGAACTTCCACCAGGACTATCAAGATCACGTCAAGGTTGTCATCTTCCCCGATGACTGGGGCAAGTTTCCGGAACCGCCAGAGAAGCTGTTCCAGGGTCGGCTGGTGCGCGTAACGGGGCTGATCGAGGAGTACCAGGGAGCACCTGAGATTATAGTCAGAGAGCCTGATCAAATTGAAATGGCAGTTGACACCTCGTGCCCGCCCTGCCCTCCCTGTCCAACGACTATCCCCACCCAGCCGGCAGTTGCTCCCACCCAATCAGCAGTTACCCCTGCCCAACCGTCGGCTACTCCCACCCAACCGTCAGCCCCTCCTGCCCAACCGTCGGCTACTCCTGTTCAGCCATCGGCCACACCCACCTCATCGCCTGCTCCGGCCACACCTGCCCCGCTAGAAACCGTGGTTTCCTGGCAAGACGCCGCCCAGTACTACGGCCAGGTCGTAACCGTAGAAGGCAGGGTGGTCGCAACTTACAACTCAGGCAAGGTGGTCTTTTTGAATTTCCACGAGGATTATCGCGTGACTTTCAAAGCCGTCATCTTCCCCGATGATTGGGACAAGTTCCCTCAGCCGCTGGAGGATCTCTTTCTGGATAAGTTGGTCCGAGTCACCGGCCTGGTCAAAGAATACGAGGGGGCGCCGGAGATCATCATTGAGGAGCCGACGCAGATTAAGATAATCGAAGAATAACTACAGAGAGGACTACTAGAGTTCCTATAAGTTCCCCCGAGTTCCTGTGAAGCCGGGAAACTCAGGGGAACTCGGGGGATTTCTTGGAGGATCAGCTTTGTTAGAGACTGCCATTGAGGCCACTCGTCAGGTGGGTCAAATTCTCCTGGAGGAGTTCGGGAGGCCTAAGGAAATCAGTTTCAAGGGATTGCGAGACATCGTCACCGAGACCGACCTGGCGGCTCAGGCCCAGGCGATAGAGGTCATTCGATCCCGGCACCCCGGTCATGATATTTGGGCCGAAGAAGGGGGTCAGACGCCTGACGGCGCGTCCGACTATTGCTGGATCGTGGATCCCCTAGACGGCACCACCAATTACTCTCGCGGTTTGCCGTGCTTTTCGGTCTCGATTGCACTGAGTCATCGGGGGGAGCTCATCCTGGGAGTGGTTTACGATCCGCTCCGCGACCAAATGTTCCGAGCTCAACGCGGTCAGGGCGCTTACCTCAACGATGACAGAATCCAGGTCAGCGCTGCCGAGAGGTTGATGGATACCATGGTCGGCCTCGACTGGGCTCACGAACAAGAGTTGCGCTGTCGAACTGCCCACCTGGTGGCCGAAGTTGCTCCTGAAGTCGGGACTCTGCGCAACATGGGATCAGCAGCCCTGGGCCTGTGCTCCGTGGCCGCAGGCTGGACAGATGCCTATTTTCATCTCTCGCTGAAACCCTGGGACGTGGCAGCCGCCAGCGTGATGATCCAGGAGGCTGGAGGAGCCATCAGCGACCTGGCTGGCCTGCCATGGCGCCTTAGCGCCGGGGGCTGTCTGGCCAGCAACGGACTGATCCACCAGACAATGCTGACCCTGCTAACGGAGAATTAGAACCTATGTCCTGGAGACAAATCATTCATTGGATAACGCAATTGATCGTATTTATGGCCTATGTTCTGGCGACCACCGTCCTGGTCGCATCCCTGATGGTGCGCATCTATGAATGGCGATATCAAGATCGCATCTATCCTGAGGTCACTGTGTGGGGCTTCGATTTGAGCGGACTTGGATTAAACGAGGCTATGGCTCTCCTGGATCACCAGTTCAATCCTTACCAGGGGGAGCAGTTGACCCTGCGTCATGGCCAACAGGCGTGGCAGGTTTCGCCTTCGGACCTGGGCGTGAGCCTCGACGCAGCAGCCACTGCGGTTTTAGCCCACGCGGTGGGGCGAGAGGCCACTCTTTGGGATAGCTTACAGGAGCAAGCCCAAGCGCTGAGGCGTGGATACGAGGTCGAGCCTATCCTCAAATTCGATACGGGGGCAGCCATGGTCTTCCTGAGCCAGTTAGCCCAGGAGGTGAATCGGCCAGTCCGCAATGCCAATCTGACCGTAGATGGCCTTCAGGTCGAGGTCTCTCCCAGCCAGGTAGGGTGGGACGTGCACCTGCCAGCCACGTACCAGCTTCTTTACGAACGCATCGCCAGTTTCTCAGGAGGTGAAGTGGAGCTGGTTGTACAGGAAAAGCCACCCCTCATCGCCGACGTCAGCGAGACCCAAGCTCTGGTGGCAACCATGATAGGCAGCCCTCTGGTTCTCAGCCCCAACTTCGAAGCGCAGGGGGAACTGGTGGGGGACCTTCAGCCCTGGACGTTGAGCCAGGAGAGCATTTCCGATATGTTGATCGTCCGCCAGGTCAAGGAGGAAAATAACGAGGCCAAGCTGGAGGCTGGGCTGGACCAGAAGAAGCTTGAGGCGTATGTCGAGGGCCTGGCCGGCCAGATCGAGCGGTCTCCCAGAAACGCCCGCTTCGACTTCGATGAGACGACCACTTCGGCTGAGACTTCGGCGAGCTCAGTCGAGCCGCTCAGTGCGGGCGGCAGCCTGACCCCCATCGTCCCCAGCCGAGAGGGGCGAGCCTTAGATATCACTGAGACGATGCGACTTATCAATATCCACGTGACCACTGCTAACCGGGAGATTACCCTGCCCATCCTGGTGGTCAGGCCTCAGGTGGCCGATGACGACGGGCCTAACCTGGGAATCGTGGAGCTGGTCAGCGAGGGTATCACCTATTTCAAGGGGTCGTCAGCGGAGCGGGTGCACAACATCCAGGCTGCTTCTTCCAGGTTCCACGGCCTGGTCATCCCCCCAGGGCAGACCTTCTCTTTTAACGAGCACCTGGGCGAGGTCAGCGCGGAGACTGGATACGAAGAATCGGTGATTATCTTCGGCGATCGCACCAGGGTGGGCATCGGCGGCGGGGTCTGCCAGGTCTCCACCACCGCCTTCCGGGCCGCCTTCTGGGGTAGCTTCCCCATCCTTGAGCGCTCGGCCCACGGCTTCCGGGTCAGTTGGTACGAGCCGCCTGTGGGACTGGACGCTACCGTCTATTCTCCGTGGGTTGATCTCAAGTTCCTGAACGATACCTCCTACTATCTTCTCATCGAAACCGAGGCCGATACGCAAACAGGAACCCTGACCTTTCGCTTCTACAGCACCAGCACCGGGCGCACCGTGGAGATGGAAGGTCCCTTCGAGGAGAACGTAGTACCCCATGGGGAACCCGTTTACGAAGACGATCCCACGCTGCCCAAAGGGACGACCAAGCAGGCCGAATGGGCCCGCGATGGAGTTGATGTCACCATCTACCGAATCATCAAAGAGGGCAACGAGGTGATTGCCAGGGAGAAGTTCTTCAGCCGCTATGAGCCCTGGCAGGCTGTGTACCTGGTGGGAACCAAAGAATGAAGGCAGAGGAAGGAATTGACTGCTACCGAGACACGGTTGGTGCCGATCCAGTCGGGAACCGTAGCTGCCGGGAAGATGACGGCCCTATTCAGAGTAGCCCCATCAGGTCATCAAGCAGGCTACGCAGCCGATGCTTGGGCATTTGCCTCGTAACGGATTGTGGGCGAGTGTACTGCACATTGCGTTTGCTATAGAGTCGGTACTTCAAGGGGACACCTGCACGGAGCAGGACATACTCGGCCCATTCCGCTTGCTTTCTATGGACTCTGAAGAAGAGGTCTCCACCGTGAATCATTCGAGCCCACATCCTGACCCCCTTCTGTTTCAGTAGTCTCTCGATTTGTGTTCCACTCCAAGGCGAGTCCAGAGGCACGTAGAACGTCCATGATCTGGTACCGAGCGGATCCCCATTGACGATGCTTTCCAAGATGGCGATACAGGGACTGATCCAATCGAAACAACCCAGGAATTCCAGTAGGTTCATGCTCTCTCACAGGATGATTGTTTTGTACTCTCTCCGGAATTAGTTTCCCAAACTCAAACGCCGGTCAATTGCCTCAGTTGGGAAAGGAGTCCAGAGGATGCCTCTCAATATTACTTGGAATGGCATCACGTTTAAGGGAGTATTGCTTGGTTTCCTTCTGGCAGGTGTCATCGGGTTTCTCGCGAATCGGATATTGTGGAAGGCAGGAATAGGCGGTATTCGGGCCTTCTTCAAACCGCAAAGTGTGTCGCAACGCACCGGAAAGAGTCCTTTTCGGGTGTTCTTGAATTTCCTACGCGGTATAGCTATCGTAGGGGTATTCATCCTGAGTATTCCGTATTTGACAGGCGTGTTGGCAGACTACCCGCCTTTCCTCCCCGTGCCGGCGAGCCTCATGACCCTTCGTAGCGATCAAATCGCTGTACTCTTGCTTGTGGGATTCATCATCAGTATCATTGCGCTGGGCTTAAAGGCGTCTAGCAACAACGACAAGTAGAGACTACAGACCGAGGCAGTGCACACCGTTCAGCGGACTGCATCACTCTTGGGGCTGCGTTAACGGCAGTGCAGGCTCATAAGTACCGTCCTCCCTCAAGCACCACGTCCTCGTCGCCGATGACGTGGAACTGACGCTCCTGACCTTGCATCTGCGGCATCGGGAAGGGCGGCTGCAAATAGTGAGGCTGGCTGCTCCCTGGGTTGACGATGACCACTGGTGGGTAGGCGTTTCGCTGCTGTGGCACTTCTCGCTCTCCGCGCCTGTTGCTCACTGCCAGGATCAGCAAGCTGGTAGGTATCGAGGCCACCACCCCGCACGCCACTCCAATCACCACCGCCATGGCATCGGTGGACATCCGCTGGCCGACGATGACGGCCAGGGTCACGGCAAAGGCAATTACCGCTGCGATCGCCACCTTTTTCATCGGAATCCTCTCCTCTTCATTTCACCAGCTTCAGCCTGGCGGCCAGACGCTTCAGGGGAATCGCCCGCCCATCCGTGCCAGTGGCCTCCTCCACCCACCGCCTGCTCGTGCGCCCTCCCTCCTTGAGACGGGCCGTCAGTTCGTGGATCTCCTGACTGGATACGTAGGCGGCCTGCAAGCGCATCACCTGCCCCTGAGCCACCACCAGGAAGTCCCCCCGACCTAACAATCTCTCCGCCCCCGTCCCTGCCAGCCCTGAGGCCACCTTGGCATCCTCTGGGCTGGTCACGCTGCCCACGATGCGCACCGGGAAGTTGGACTTGACCAGCGAGCCAATGATGGCCACGGTGGGCTTCTGGACGCAAGCCACAACGTGGATGCCTGCTCCCCTACCTCGCTGCAGGAGGCGCGTCAACGAGTGTTCTATTCCCTTGCCTCCGATCAGCATCAAATCGGCCAGCTCGTCAATGAACACCACCACCTGCGGTTGGGTCGCCTTCTCGCAGTCCCGCCTCTCCATCTCTGCTACCAGGCGATTCAGCACTTCCGAGGTCCCTTCCACATCGTCCACCAGGGGATACAGCAGGTGGGGGAGAGTGGCGAAGGGAGCGAAGCCCCGTCCCTTGGGGTCAATCAGCACCAGTTGTACCTCGCCCAGCCGATTGTACATCGCCAGGCTGGCGATCATAGTGCGAGCTGTCTCGGTCTTGCCCGATCCGGTCCTGCCGGCGATGAGCACGTGGGCCACGTCCGCGCTGGGGAGGCGCAAGAGCAGGGGAGTCCCTTCCTCGTCCAGGCCCAGCACGGCAGTGCAGGGAGGTATCTCCGCCAGGCGCCGACACAGGGTCAAGAGCTTCACCGTGCGGGGCGTCTCGCGAGGAATCTCCACGTTGATCTTTCCGTTCTGGCGGAACACGCGGCAGGAGGGAATGCCCAGGGAGAGGGCGATCTCCTCGCCCAGGCCCTTGACGCGGCTGACCTTGGTGCCCACTATCGGAACCAGCTCGAAGCGCACGAAGCGGGGAGTGACCGTGCCCCTGTAGACGTGCGAGGCCACCTTGTGGCTCGCCAGCACCATCTCGATTCGCTCAGCCTGATACTCCAGCAAACGTCGCATCATCCCTCACAGTCAACTGGCAGCCACGGCCACGCGCTGCGGGAAAGGAATCACCTTGCCGCCCCTGGCCACTTTCCGAGGCAAGGGGATCTCCTCCAGGACCGGCTCGCCAGCAGTTCGCAGGGCGCAGGCCGCACACTGGCGGGGGTCGCTGATGGGAGCGATCCTGGCCGCGCAAGCCGCCCTCAGGAAGGTGATCCTGGGCGGCTGATCGTTCCAGACCTCAGAATGGCCATTCCCGTAGCGGACCACGATGGGGGAGGGAGAGGACTTCCGCAGTGAGAAGCCTAGTTTGTCGCAGCCGATCTGCCTGGCGGGGCAATCACGACAGAGGTTGGGCGAGACTTCGTTGTCGCCCTCCACGATCTTCTTGCAGGTGATGCGGCCATCGCAGGTCACGCTGCGGTGAGCACACGGCTTGCTTGGCGACTTGCTGATCATCACAGCCCTCCCTCGACTCATGCCACCTGACGGATCACGGCCATGACCTTGCCCTGAATCTCCACGTTGGCGGGATGGACGAAGATGGGTTCTACTTTCGGATTGGCTGGCTGCAAGCACACCCGCTTGCCTTGCGGATAGAACCTCTTCAGAGTGGTCTCGTCCCTGTCCTTCAGCCTCACGGCCACCATCTCGCCCACCTCAGCTACCGCTTGATGCCTCATCACCACGATGTCCCCATCGTTGATCAAGGCATCAATCATCGAGTCGCCTTTTACCCGCAGAGCGTACAGGCCGTCCTGCTTCTGGACGATGTCGGGAGTCAGCTCAATCTCCTCGTGATCATCATCGGAGAAGGAGATTGGCTCCGCGCTGGCAGCGATCTGGCCCAGCAGAGGCACCTTGAAGCTCCTGAGACCATCGAGGAGCTTGATCCCGCGCGGGGTGTCGGGCTCTCGTTCGATCACACCCTTGCTCTCCAGAGCCTTCAGGTGGTGATTGACCAGAGACTTGGTGCTCATCTTCAAGCCCTGGCGGATCTCCTCGTGGGTGGGAGGGTATCCCTTCCTGTTGACGGAATCTGCGATGAAACCATGCATCTCATCCTGGCGTTTGCTTAACCTTCCCATCGGCCGCAGCTCCTTTCCAACAAAAATAGAACGCATGTTCTGTTGTATATTATACCAGAACATACGTTCTATGTCAAGGGGGAAAACGGCTTTTCTGAAAATTGTAAGGTTGGATCTCAGTCCAGTTGACGAATTACTAGAACCACCTTTCCTTGAATCTCCACATTGGCTGGGTGAACGTAGATGGGTTGCATCGTCGGGTTTGCTGGCTGCAGACGCACCTGTCCGTCCTCCAGGTAGAAGCGCTTCAGAGTGGTCTCCTTCTCGTCCCTCAGCCAGACAGCCACCAATTCGCCGTTTGCTGCCTCCTCCTGGTGTTTCATGACCACGATGTCTCCGTCGTGGATCAGGGCATCAACCATTGAGTTGCCCCTCACTTGCAGAGCGTAGATGCCCTCCTCTTTCCCGATGATGCCGCGGGTCAGCTCGATAGTCTCGTAGCCAAAGGGCGGGAGATCGCCGTCGGGGATGGGAATGGGTTCGCCAGCGGCGATCCGTCCCAGCAGGGGGATGCTGACCACGTCATTCCGAGGTCTACTAACTCCAGATCCGGACCCAGCCACCAGCCTCAGTCCCCTGGAGACCGTCTTATCCCGAGCGATGTAGCCCCTCTCCTCAAGGACGTTCAGGTTGTAGTTGACCACCGACGTCGAAGAGATGCCAACGGCCGCGCCTATCTCGCGTATGGTGGGAGGATACTCATTCTCCTGAGTGAAAGTCTCCAAGAAGCCGAGGATCTTCCTCTGGCGCTCTGACAAATCCATGATCCGCCTCCTCTCTTAAGTCTACGTCAACCCAATTATACACGAACATGCGTTCTATGTCAAATCGCACAATCAATCCCCTTGAGCCGACTCGATGGAGTATTCGTAGCTGGCCAGTTCGGTGGTTACTGGGGCCAGACCTGAGACGACGAGCACGGCCCCCTCTATTCCCGTCCCCAGGCCCTCCAGCACCAGGCGCCCGGTCTGAGCCTCGTCCAGTTCCATGCGCTGCACCCTCACATCTGGGCCGAGGACGATGAGCTGCACCAGGAACCGCTGGCGCAAGATGTTGTCGGTGCGGATGAATCCCTCCCCTACCCACTCTCCACCTGTACTGAGCTCAGCCGGAGTATCAGTTTCAGCATCATACAAGTATCCCAGTTCGGGGATAGTGACGTCGTCCACGCAGAAGCCAATGTGGTTCACGGCGCCGTCGGTGACGTATTCGAACCGCAGCAGAATCTCCTGGCCGACGTAGGGAGTTAGATTGATCTCTTCCTCAACCCAGTCAGGTCCCTCGTCGGCGGACGCCCACGATTTCCCCGTGTAGGCCTGGCCAAAGCTGTTGCCGTTGGGATTAGAGTCGGTGGTATGCTGGCCTGTCAGGATATCCCAGGTCTGGCCGCCATCCGTCGTCACCTCAATGTAGGCGTAGTCCCAGTCCTCCTCAATGTCATACCAGAGCCAGGCTTTCAGCGTGGCCTGCGACAGCCCCGTCAAGTCAAAGGCCCGTGTCAGGGTCATGTTGCTGTTGTCACCGCGATTTGACCACCAGAGATGCTCTCCGCTGTGAGGATCATTGGGAACCAGCTTCACCTGTGTTGAGCCGGCGAATGTGAGCGTCAAATCTGCCTCTCCTCGTAACTCGATGTAGTCGGCCCCATACTGGTGAACGGTGGTGGAGCGCTGGGCAGGATAGTCAGTATGGATCTGGTCGAGATAAGCTGGGCCAACGGCCAGGTCTCGGTAGCCGTAGCGGCCATCGGCCAGCTCGGGGTCGTCGAGATAGTTGGCGATCAGCCAGTCGGCGAAGACGTCCTCGAAAGTCAGCCCCTGCTCGGCGAGAATGGCCTCGAAGCCTGCTGTGCCATTGGCCTGGTGCGAGACCACCCGGCGCACGGCCTGGTCGCCGAAGCGTTCCATAAAATAGGCCGTGAAAAGGAAGCTGGCCCCATAGTTAGCCGCTGTCTGGCCAGGGCTGCCAGGCCAGGAAGTGAGTTGCGTATCGGGGGTGCGGCTGAAAGCGCGATCAATTCCTCTCACAGCATAGCCATTGAGATAAGAAGCCAGCTCCGAGAAGCCCTCGTTCACCCAGGTATCCTCATCGCGATCAGCCGCCCAATGGATCATGTGCTGGAACTCGTGGGCCAGGACGCTCTCGTACGACTCCGTGTCTGGCTGCAATCTGTCCGCGTTGATGTAGAACATCTCTCGCTCATTGGAGTAGGGGTTAACCAGCCTGGAGTACTCATCGGTGTCCAGGTAGTATCCATTTACCAAAGACCCCAGTCCACTGGTCTGGAGTACGTGAATGTGGGAGTCATTGTCCACGCCCGGCGTCCACTCGCTTCCGAAGAACTCCCGGTCGGTGGGATAGATATGGCTTTCGAAACGCTCGGCCGATCTTTCCAGGGCCTCTTGATCGAAACTGGAACCTTCCTCCACCCACAGATAGAGGTGAGGCGTCACGTAGCCCAGCGTAGCCGTGACGGTATAGTTAGTTGTAGTATCTACGTTCCCTACCCAAAAGACGTCTTTATCGCCCACGGCGTAGTGAGGTGGAGTGTCGTTTACCACCAGGGGGATGGGCTGGTCCAACTTCTTGAGGCGAGTGGTGAGAGCCACCAGGTCCCGTTCCGGGATCAAGGTTTCAGCCAAAAGCTGTTCAATGGGGCGCACGGCTGAGGGCACAGGCGCGAGCGTGGGAGTGACGACGGGCACGAGATTGGGGGTGAGGGTGGGGATGACCACGGGCACGGGCGTGGGCGTAGAGGTGGTCAGGAACTCATCTATCTGGGGCGCGATCAGCACTACCGTCCCCAAGAGTAGCAGGTTCAGGCAGCAACAGAGAGAGAGCGCGATGGCGACTACGATGGGGATGATCGAGCGGTTGTCCACGACAGCTTTCCTTTACTCGAGCGAATCCAAAACCTGCTGGGCTATTCCATCGCGATTCGCTTGGGTGACTTCGATGATAGTCACCTGGGGCAGGGCCTTGACGCTATCGGCCCAGGGGTGAGATGCCAGGGTGATGGTAGCCAGGACAGGCTTACCGCTGTGGATGGCCTCCCAGACCACATCCTTGAAAGCCTGGGAGAAAAGCTCCATCTTGCCGATCTCGTCAATGACCACGTAGTCCTTCTGGGCAATGGCCTCTCGAATAGCCGCCACACCTATGCCCTCCAGGTCTGTCAGCTTGACCCCGTACTTGCTGACTCGCATGCGGCTCTTGATGCTCACGTGAGCCAGAACGCCTTCCCGCCCATCCAGGGTCACGATTTTGAACCCTTGCCGCCGGCCGCGCTCCCTCATCTCCTCGGTATAGAAGCCGCCCGCCTGGCCAGGCAGCCTCCTCGCCACGTCCTTGATGATGGTCGTCTTGCCCACCCGAGGCCGGCCGGTCAACAGAATAGTCTTGCCCATGATGGGGTCAGTATACCACAGATTGGCGACATTGCAAACTTCGGCCCTCACAATTTGAGCTTTTGGCAGCGTGTGGTATAATATGGGGCGAGAAGAACTGTTTGAATCGTTTCACGTGAAACATTTCCGGGGACCATGGCTGAGATCTGCGATTACGAAGGTAGCTCATATCGCACCGACTTTTGGGAGGGGCGGGGGCGGGAATACGAGGACCTGGCGGAACGACTTGCCCTTCGCAAGCTGTTGCCCCCTGCTGGCGCTCGTCTGGTGGAAATCGGGGCCGGCTTCGGCCGCCTGGTGGATCTATACGACGGCTACCAGCAAGTCGTGTTGCTGGATTACTCCAAATCCATGCTGCGCCAGGCCCAGGACCGATTGGGGCGAGGCGGGAAGTACATCTACGTGGCCGCCGACCTGTATGCCATGCCGTTCGTGGACTCCCTCTTCGACACCACCGTGACGGTGCGGGTGCTGCACCACGTGCAGAACATCCCCGCCGCTTTCCAGGAGATTCAGCGGGTGTTAAAGCCAGGGGGAGCCTACGTGTTGGAGTACGCCAACAAACGCCACCTCAAGGCCGTCCTGCGATACCTGCTGGGCCGCCAAAGCTGGAGTCCCTTTGCCCCTGAGCCCTACGAGTTCGTCGAGCTCAACTACGACTTCCACCCGGCCTGGATGGAGGTTCGCCTGAGGGAAACTGGTTTCGCTATCGGGCGGGAGCTGGCCGTATCTTCTTTCCGCCTTCCCCTCCTCAAGCGGCTCGTTTCTCCTCGCTACCTGGCCACCTTGGATGGGCTGCTGCAGGGGCCCACAGCGCTACTGAAGCTCGCCCCCAGCGTCTTCGTCCGGGCCAGGGCGGAAAAGGAGGACGCCCACATCGAAGGCCGAGGCTTCTTCCGCTGCCCAAGTTGTCACGGAACTGACCTGATCGAGGCGGAGGAGGCATTGACCTGTCGGGGCTGCGGCCGAGGGTGGGCCATAGACGACGGCATTTACGACTTCAAGGAGCCCGCCGCCTCTTGAGTTCTCTTGCCTGAAACCGCTAAGTGTAGTATACTTACGGTGCATTCGGGAACCTTTCCGAAATAAGAACCTCTGAAATTCAGTTCGGATATGGAGCGTTAACTGCCATGTGTTCGCGAGTTTTACCTGTGTCAAGATTCTGTTAGCTCGATCAGTTTGACGAGCTTGAGAAGGAGGTTTTTAATGATGAGAATGAACAAACTATGGCTTCTGTTGGTAACGTTGGGGGTGATCTTATCCCTGGCAGCTTGCGGGTCGAAGGCCACACCAGTACCAGTAGGAGAGGCCACCCCAACGCCAAAGCCCGTAGAAGCCACTCCAACACCAAAACCCAAAGCAGAGGCCGCCCCCACACCAAAATCCAAGGTGGAAGCTACCCCCACACCTATCCCACCCTCGCCGACGACGGTGGCCGAGGCGAAGCCATCAATGCTCGTCGCCAACCCGGAGGACGCTCTGGACAGCTACCGAACGCGTATCGAGATGGAACTGGTGGAGAGGCCAGAGGGGATGGAGGGGGCGAAGGAGCCGGGGGTTGGGGACGTCTTTGCCATGATGTTTGACGACTGGGTCATGGAGATCGAATGGGTGCGGGAACCAGAGGCCCGGCATACCGTCAGCACCCATTCGGGTATGATTCCGGACACGGAGAGCATCGAAATCGGCGACACCATGTGGCTAAAGATGGGCGATGACTGGATGCAAATCCCGTCCGGGCCCAGTGGCGCGGAAGCGACTGCCCAGCAAGAGTTACAATTGGACTTCGAAGACCTGCTGAGGGGCCTGGAAAGCGGCATGACCCCGCTGGGCACGGAAACGGTGGACGACATTCGCTGTCAGAAATACACCATTGACACCGATTATGCCATGCCATTTCCCCTTCCAGACGACGCGCCCGAAGAAGCTCTGCAGTCCATGCCCACGGAAATGGCCTTCCACGTGCAGGGAGAGTTGTGGGTAGCCGACCAGCGTGGCCTGCCGCCGGTCGTCATCCGGTCCCAGACGACGCAGGAACTTAGTTTTGAAATCGCTTCGCAGACGACGACACTGGTTTATCGTGAGGATCGCCGCCTCTACGACATCAACACGCCTATCACCATCGAACCGCCTGAGGGAGCGATGGCGATACCCACCGTTCCCAGTGAGCCTTCTGGCAAGGAACCAACTCCGCAGGCTGAACAGCCTGGTGGCCCAGCAGAGGTCGCCAGCCTGGATAGCTTGGACAGCTACCGCCTCGATTGGTCAGTCCAGGTGCAGATATCGGCGGGCGGCGGGGTGAAGATGAGCTACACGATGGAATGGGTCCGCGAGCCTCCTTCCGGGCACCTCGTCACGGGCCTCGGCGAGTATACCTGGATTGACGACAACTTCTGGGTCAAGGTGGGCAATACCTGGATGCAGGGATCTCAAGAGGAGGCAGAGAACGCCTTCGATCAACTGGGAGACCTCATGGAGCCTGATAGTGATATGGTTCTGGCAGGTGAGGAGACGGTGAATGGCGTCCACTGTCAACACTACGTTTATGACTTAGAGGATACAATGCATAAAGAGATATGGGTGGCCGACCAGAGCGATCTGCCGCCGGTTGTCATCCGAGGGATGTTCCGTATTGAGACGAGTCAGATGGTCACTGAAGCGGAGGGCAATGTCCACGACATCAACACGCCCATCACCATTGAGCCGCCGAAGTGAGTTGCTGATGGATTCGGAGAAGGAATGGCATATTTCTATCAAAGGAGGTCACGTTCATGAGAGTTTCTTGCTTACAGGAGAATCTGGCTAAGGGGCTGGGCGTAGTGGGGAGGGCCGTGGCCGCCCGCAGCACTTTGCCGGTGCTTTCCAATGTGATGCTTTCCACCGACAATGGCCGCCTGAAGCTATCGGCCACGGATCTGGAGATCGGCATCAACTGCTGGATCGGGGCCAAAGTGGAGGAAGACGGGGCTACGACGGTGCCAGCCCGCTCTTTTATTGACTTGGTCAACTCCCTGCCGTCTGAGCGCATAGACATGGAGCTCGTCGTGCGCACCCAAACCCTCAATCTGAAGTGCGCCCGCTACGAGGCCAATCTCAAGGGTATAGACGCCCAGGAGTTCCCGCTCATTCCCGCGCTCGAGGAAGGGGACGGCCAGATCACTCTGGAAGCCGCTGCCTTCAGGAGGATGATCGAGCAGGTCGTCCTGGCCGCTGCCACCGATGAGAGCAGGCCCATTCTGACGGGAGTGCTGGCCAAGTTCGAGGGAAACAAGCTCACCCTGGCCGCCGCCGATGGCTTCCGCCTCTCGGTGCGTACGGCTGAGCTTCCCACGGAAACCGAGCCGGCCAGTGTCATCATCCCCGCCCGCGCCCTGGCAGAGCTGGCGCGCATAAGCACCGACGAGGAAGACATCACCCTGGTCATCACCCCCACCCGTAAACAGGCGCTTTTCCACGCGCCAAACGTAGACCTGGTCTCACAACTCATCGAGGGCAATTTCCCCGACTATCAGCAGATCATCCCCAAGAGTTGCGCCACGCGCACGGCATTGAACACTAACAGCTTCTTGAGGGCCTGCAAGACGACCAACATCTTTGCCCGTGACGCGGCCAATATCGCGCGCCTCCAAATCGCTCCCGGCAGCGAGCTGACTCCAGGCCACGTGACCATCGCCGCCACCAGCGCCGAATTGGGCGATAACGTGGGCGAGATTGACGCCTCCATCGAGGGGGATGCCGTTGAAATCGCCTTCAACGTCAAGTACCTCATTGACGTCCTCTCGGTTATGGACAGCGCCCAGGTAGTTCTGGAGACCACCACTTCCTCTAGCCCCGGCGTCATCAAGCCCGTGGGGGACGTGGATTTCGTTCACGTGATCATGCCCATGCACGTGCGGTCAGACTAATACCCAGTATTCAACATCGGCTGCGGCTTCAGAACCGAATGTTACCTTGCAATTAGATACTAGATATTGGGTATTGCTTTGCGCTGCACCACAATACGTAGTAGATAACGATCTTTGGGCTAACGAAGCCAAACGCCCTCGCGCTTATCAAGCTCCGAGGGCGTTTGATCGCAATACCGTTCGGATAAGAAAGCGAGCGCCGGCCGAGTAGGCCCTTCAGGTTGAGTAGCAAAGCGTACCGAAACCAAGGGCCACGTCGAGGCCAAGCGAACGGTTTTTCAGAGGCTTGATTGCGTTGGAGTCAGCACCTTGGTCTCGATACGGGCAACAAAGAGCGTTGCCCTACTCGACCGGCGGCGCTTAACCGAACAGTATGGCGTTTCGTCGTCCTCGCGGTGGAGTACAAAGTGTATCTTAAGCACCTCTCCCTGGCCAATTTCAGAAACTACGCCCGCCTGGAGCTGG
The DNA here is from genome assembly GCA_964625745.1 of uncultured Anaerolineae bacterium. GTDB lineage: Bacteria > Chloroflexota > Anaerolineae > VGOG01 > VGOG01 > CAZVCJ01. Next base: position 16,886 of record CAZVCJ010000050.1, read on the forward strand.
AACTGCCGCCCGACACCATCCTCGTCCAGGGCGAGAACGCTCAGGGAAAGACCAATCTCCTCGAGGCCATCTACTACCTGTCCACGGCACGCTCGCCCTACGCCACAGCCGACCGAGAGCTGATCAACTGGCTGGCCGAGGAAGAGGAGCTGATCTTCGCTCGCCTGGTAGGCCAGATGCAGAAGGACGACACTCTGCAGCGCCTGGAGATCACTCTGCTCAAGGAGCCATCTCCAGAAGCAGGCGGCCACAGCCTCAAGAAGCAGATTCGGGTCAACGGCGTGCCCAAGCGCGTCCTGGACCTCATCGGCCAACTCAACGTGGTCTTCTTCTTGCCCCAGGACATTGACCTGGTGGCCGGCTCACCCGGCGGGCGGCGACGTTATCTCGACACGACTATCTGCCAGTTCGACCCTGTCTACTGCCGAACCCTCCGACGGTATAATCGCGTCCTGACCCAGCGCAACCACCTCCTGCGCCAGTTGCAGGAGCGCAGGAGCGGCCCCGATCAGCTCCGTTTCTGGAATGAGAAGCTGGCCGAAGACGGAGCCCACCTGGTCGCCCGCCGGCGAGATGTGATCGCCGAGCTAGAGGAGTTGGCCAGGGCCATCCACCTGGAGCTAACGAGCCAGGATGAGCATCTGTCTCTGCGCTACGAGCCGAGCGTCAGGATGCCCGACACTCACTATCAAATACCTCTGGGGCTTGGCTCGGAGAGGGTATTCGGCATTAGATATTCGGAAGCCAGTATCAGGGAGTCTTTCTTAGAGCAGTTGCAGGAAATCACTCGCGAGGAGATTCAACGGGGCATGTCGCTCATCGGCCCTCACCGCGACGAGCTGCGCTTTCTGGCCGCTGGCGTGGACATGAGAATCTACGGCTCCCGTGGTCAGCAGCGCACCGTCGTCCTGGCCCTGAAACTGGCTGAGGCGAAGCTCCTGGCCAAGGAGACGGGTGAACAACCCATCATGCTCCTGGACGAGGTCATGGCGGAGTTAGACGAGGCTCGACGGCGCTACCTCATGAAGGCGATAGAGAATAGCCAACAGGCCATCCTTACCACCACCCACTGGAACGCTTACAGTTCCGACTTTCTGAACAGAGCTACTTTGTTGAGAGTACAAGAGGGAAGAATAGAGGGAATATCCAATATCTAATATCCAATGACAATTGAGATCAGATATTGGATATTTGGGATTTGGTCATTGGGATTTAATAGGTCGTTTGCTGGGGATGCCTGGACGGCGGGGGTATTTCTCGGGTGTGGTGGCTATCTTTTCGACGACTACCAGGGAACGAGGCTCGGTCAGGTGCGGTAGCTCCAGGTGCACGATGTGGCGCAAAGCGCCTCCAAGCGCAACGATGGCTCTTTCGGCCGCCTTGGCCTCAGCATCGCCCTCGCCCCCCTTCTGGGCTACGAAAAGGCCACCCGACTTGCAGAAGGGCAGGGCGTATTCCACCAGGACGGGCAGTGCGGCCACCGCTCTGGCCAGGGCCAGGTCGTAGCGTTCGCGGTGGCCCGCGTCCCGACCCAACTCCTCCGCCCGCCCCTTGATGACCTCCACTCCCTCTAACCCCAGGCGGCCAACGATGTGCTCCAAAAAGCCGACCTTCTTGCCCGTAGCCTCTAACAGCGTCAACTGCAAGCCAGGACAGACGATCTTCAGCGGAAGTCCTGGAAACCCCGCTCCCGCCCCCACATCAATGACTCTTATCCCCGGCTGTTGACATAGGGCCCTCGTGAAGTCCTCGTCAGCCAACAAACAGGTAAGCGAATCTAAGAAGTGCTTGACCTGAACCTGGTCGTAATCGGTGATGGCGGTCAGGTTGAATTTCTCGTTCCAGGCCACCAGTTCCTTGTAGTAGATTTCGAACGCCCTGAGATGCTCCTCGTTCAGTTTTAAGCCCATAAGATGGGCGCTCTCGAATAGCAAGTTCATCGCTTTCACCTCAGATGCCCAGTGTCAGCTTGGCTATGGTGAAGTAAATGAACAGTCCCGTGGCATCCACCAGGGTGCTCATGAAGGGTCCGGAGACGATGGCGGGGTCAATCCCCACCCGGACGGCCAGGAGGGGGAGGATCGCTCCCACACCGTTGGCCCAGATGACGATGGTGAAGATGCTGGTCGCCACTGCCAGAGCCAGGGGCATGGCAACCCCCCAGGTCAAGGCACGGGCGAAGGCCACCGCGGCCATCAACAGACCCAGGATCAATCCGGCACGGATCTCGTGCCAGAATACCCGCACCGCGTCCCGCAGTCTGATCTCCCCCACTGCCAGGGCGCGGGTAATGGTCGCGGTGGTCTGTGAGCCGGCGTTGCCTCCGGTGCCGATGAGGAGGGGGACGAAGAAGGCCAGGGCTACTATGGCGTCCAGTTCCTGCTGAAAGTGGCGCAGCACGGATCCGGTGAATGTTTCGGTGACGAAGAGGAGGAGCAGCCAGCCGAGCCGCTTCCAGGCCACGCGGGTCACCTCGGTGTCCAGATAGGGCCGGTCCAGGGGCTGCGCGCCACCCAGTCGCTGGATGTCTTCAGTGGCCTCGTCCTCCAGGACCTCCACCAGGTCGTCCACGGTGATGACACCCACCACGTGGCCAGTCTCGTCCACCACGGGCAGGGCCAAGTCATAGCGGGCCATCAGGCGGGCGCACTCTTCCTGGTCGGCATCGGCTCGCACGTGGATCACGTCAGGATCCATCAGGTCGGCCACCAGGGTCGTGGGCGGGGCTTTGATCAACTGCAACAAGCTGACCACGCCGCACAGGCGACCCTCCTGATCAACCACGAAGAGGTGGTGAACTGCCTCCGCCTCAGGGGCCCAGCGGCGCACGGCGGCCAGGGCCTCAGCGGCGGTCATGCGGCGTCGCAGAACCAGGAACTCCGAGGTCATCAGCCCGCCGGCCGTCTCGTCTGGGTGCAGGAGCAGAGGGCGCACCTCGTCCGGATCGGCCATCTGAGCCAGAGCGGCCATCACGTGCTCGGGCAAGAGATCGCCCAGCAGGTCAGCGGCTTCGTCGGGTTCCATCTCATCCAGGATGGGGGCCAGGGTGCCAACGTCCAGGCGTTGAGCCAATTGGGCCGCTTCCTCATCTTCCAGTTCTTCCAGGATGTTGGCGGCGTTCTCCAGGCCCAGCCGGGACAGTAGTTCCGTTTGCTGCTGCAGGTGGAGTTCGCCGAAGAGGTCGGCCTGATCAGGGGGGCGCAGGGCCTCAATAATGGCTACTGCCCCATCCAGGTCGTTAGCCTCCAGGCGGGCGCGCACCCGGGTTAATGCTTCGTTCACCATGTATAGCTCCATCGAAGACCTCCTTGTGCTGTTGTGAGCGAAGTGTCCGGGCAGGAGCCAAGAAAGCTCCATGCAAACAAAAAGGCCGCAGGACAGGCTGCGGCCCTTCACGTCGTCCCAGGCAGGGACAATCACGCGTGGTCGGTCTGACCTGCTATAGGTAGCTTAAGTTGATGAACGGCCTCATGGGGCCGCCCTGGGCTGCCAGGACTCTCGCCAGGTTTAGAATCTGATGCTTCCTGTGGCATTGACCTTCCCGAACCTCTCGACTAATGTGGTGAGTATTATAGCAAAACTAGCCCGACTTGTCAATCTTAGACCAAGCGTCGGGACAAGATTATAGCCAACCCTGACGCTTGAAGTAAAATAGCATACTCCCGGCTACGAGTATCATCAATCCGAGGATAAAAATGAAGGACAGGGGATGCCTGGCCAGGGGCAAATAGATGTTCATGCCATAGATGCCTGAGAGCAGCGTCAGGGGCAACAAGACGACCGAGATAATGGTCAGGATGCGCATCACCTCGTTGATGCGATAGGAGATCACAGAGTCACTGGTCTCGCTCAACCCTTCGACGACCTCGCGGTGGTCTTCCAGTATGTCCCAGGCCTTGTTCAGGTGGTCCACGATGTCGCCGAAGTAGACGTCCAGGTCCTCTCGGATAAATGGCCTGTCCTTTTGCTCCAGATTGGCGACGATGGCGATCTGAGGCCTGATGATCCGTCGCAGAGCAATGATGTCACGGCGTATGGTGGAGATGCCCTGGACGACGCGCCGCATATCTTCGGTGAAGACTTCCTCCTCAATAGCGTGGATGTTAGCATCCACTTTATCCAGGATGGGAAAGCAATAGTCTACTAAAGCATCTATGACACCGTAGAGCAGGCGGCTGGCCCCCCGTCCCATGTGCTTGGCCCGCGTCCGCTCATAGCGCTGGCAGTCGTCGAACAACTGGTAGATTGGTCTCAGAATGCCGTCGTGGACGGTGACGAGGTAGCCAGCTCCGATAAAGAAGTCCACTTCGCTGGGTTTGCTGATGCGTTGGTCGGGGTCGTAAACCGGAAAATGCATAACGATGAATAAGTAGTCCTCATACTCGTCAATCTTTGGCCGTTCGATCCTGCTCAGGCAGTCCTCCAGATCCAGAGGGTGGAAGTTATAATTGCGACGCAGCACCTCAATATCTTCCGCCATTGGCTTCTCAATGTTGGTCCAGGTGATTTTTCCATAGGTGACGGTCTCAATGCTCATGGCTACCTCCTTTCCGCCGGCATATTATACTACAGGCCGGGCAAAAGGGAAAACGGCCTACCTACAGGCCTGTACCGACACATCATCCAGATACATAGCCGTCTTGAGATTGTCCCCCCCATTGTTGGAGACGTTGAAATAGAGAATGATGGTCTGCCCTTTGTAGGCCATCAGGTCGAAAGTGTGGTGTGTCCAGGCTTGGCTATCAGAGCAGACTTTCGGCATCGCCCAGGCTAGAAACACCCAAGGATCGCCAGGTTGATAGATGATCGCCGCTTGCCAATCGTGCTCGACGGTATCCTGGCAGAGAGGGTAGTACCAAAACGACAGAGTAGCGCTTGTTGCATCTGCTGGAATGGTCACCGCTTGATTGATGGAGGAATAGCTTTTGGCGTCGCTTAGGTAAGTGATTCCCAGGCGCATGGCCCAGGAATCCGTCCGAACCGCGGCCGTGGAGTAGCCCGCCGGGCGCGGGGTATCCCCGATGGTCCAGCACTCTGTCGTCTCAAAGCCACCGTTGCAAATCAGCTCATCGCAAGGAATCTGTGGCGGAGTGCTAGTTGGCGTGGGCGTATTTGTGGGAGTCGGGGTGGAAGTGGCCGTAGGTGTGGGAGACGATGTCTGCGTGGAGGTGCTGGTCGGCGTTTCTGTGGGTGTGCTGGTCGGCGTTGTAGTAGGGGTACCCGTCGGTGTCGTGGTGGCCGTTGATGTCGGCGTGGAGGTGTAAATCGGCGTTGTCGTGGGTGTGCTCGTCGAAGTCATAGTGACTGTAGGAGTTGCAGTTGATGTTGGAGTGGAGGTGTAAGTCGCTGTTGCAGTAGGCGTACTTGTCAGCGTCGTGGTAACTGTAGGGGTTGCCGTTGAGGTTGGTTCAGGTGTGTTTGTTGAAGTTGCTGTGGAAGTGGCCGTAGGCGTTGGAGTAGGTGGCAGATAGTTTTTGACAATCAGAGGCAAGAAAAGTTCAAGACTAGAGACGACAGAGACGGCTACATCCAGGGTATCACTGCCCTGATCGGCGAACCAGGTAACACCCTCGTGGACGAGATCCCACTTCAGGGTATACTGCCCCGGCTCTTCCGGCGCTGTCACCAGAGCCGGGCTGAAACCCGCTGTGTGGGCAAAGGGTACATCTTCAATCAAAGGAGTACGATGGTCGTACTCTGGCGGCTGTATCACCAACTCCCCACCCTTATCATGCCAGTGAAGACCCAGGTGCACAGGGTTATCCGCACCTGCTGGCCAAGTCAAGATACCAGCATTCTGGACTGACAAGTTCACTTCGTAGGTGCTGTTCATCAGCATGACTGTCGGCGTGTCGTGATCGAGGAACTGGGCCAGGTACCGGGGTGTGTGGGCCTGGATTCTCTGCCAAATCTGGTCACGCAGATAGGGCAGTTTAGCATAGAGGTAATCGCCAGGGCAGGCAGTCTGGTTGTAATCGCGGTGGCCAGCGATGTTCTGGACGGTTATATCCACAAAGTCAGAGCTCTCGGTGGGGTTAAACAGGCTACGACCACATTCCCAGGCCGCCAGGTCCGTAATAGCATCTAGCAGGGCCTCGCTTGGCTCGGCGCTAGGGGGATTTACACTGTTGCCGTAGGTGCCTATAGCGCTAATGCCCACGCTACCACAGTTGTAAGCGTAGATTCCGCACCATGGTACCATAGGGCCGTGGACGTGGCGTCCTACTGCATCAAGACCCCCGTAGCGCCCCTCGTAGATGTTACCTTGCCAGTCCACCAGGTAGTTGTAGCCAATGTCGCCCCAACCCAGGGTCACGGCGTGGTAGTAATAGATAGCTCGCACCGTGGACGGCGGATCGGGGTCGTAATTCTGGGTGACGGTGTGGTGGACGATGATCTTGTGCACGGGATGATACTCAGGAGGCCAGGTCATGTAGCTCTCATTGGCCCCCCAGCCAGCGCGGGGTATGATGGACGGCTGGGGCACGCCCTGAACTGAGACCTCGCTTTGTGCCGCCGCCTTTGCCTCAGCCAAATCCGGGCCGGCGGTGGAATCTATGTAAGTCAGGGCGATCTCAGACAGCTTTGGGGAGCCCACCCCCTCCCAACCTCCCCCTGCCAGGGGGAGAAGCATGTTTCCCCTCCCAGGAAGGGAGAGGCCAGGGGAGGGTGAGCCTTCCATCGAGAATTCACCCCCTCCCGACCTCCCCCTGCCAGAGGGAGGAGTCTGAGTCCCCCTCCCTGAGAGGGAGGGGTTAGGGGAGGGTGAGCCTTCTAAGGTCAAGCGATACTGAAGGTAGCGGCCTCCTTCAGTCATGATCAGATTCTCGCCGTAGAAGCGCCCATCCTGACCCTGCTCGACCTCAATCATGTTATACCAAAGCGACCAGGCCACCCCATCCGAGCTGACGCGCACCGCGACGGCCAATTGCGTGTCGAGAGGCACATCAGCCGACCAGTGAGCGCCCACGGCGTTGAAGGGAAAAGCGGCTGCGCCAACAGTGGAGGTAAACACACCCGTCGTCTCCCCCTCCGTCAGGCGCAGCTCGCCGTCATCCTCTCGCGTCACCTGGATGCCCTGACCAACCCCAGACTCGAAGTCTGCTGCCGTGGTCTGAACCCAGTCGCCGCCGCGAGTGACGGCCTCCTGAGCAGAGAGAAGATCAGTGGATTCTGCGATGATGACTGTAAGTAATATGGTTGCGATTACTAGGCCGCTGATTACGTTCTTCATAGCGTCATCTCCTGAGTCCTGATTGTACCAGCAAAAGCGGAATTTGACAAGAAAACGTGACAACGAATGACGAACATGCTTGACAACACCGGGGAGGGGAATATAATAGAGTCGCCAGCCACATTACGGTAGTTTCGCTCATTCTGGCAGGCAGTTGACACAATAGCGGTAACAGGTGTA
>CAZVCJ010000051.1:0-24154 GCA_964625745.1 uncultured Anaerolineae bacterium
TGTGAGACTCCATGCATTGGAATAGGAGGGCGTCCAAAAAGTGTACGGTAGTGAAGCCTGGGATTGGAGAAGAACGCAGGGCAAGAGAGACCACCCTCCTGCCCTGCGTTTTCTTGCAGGATCGTACCACCGACGTGGCGGGCGGTGCGTGAATGAAGGGGTTTCACCATTTGTGGCATCTCACTCTTGACAAAGCTCGGCGGACATGTTACAATTTGGTCTGTCGGCGGGGTCGTGGTTCTACGAACTGGCCTTTTGCCCCTGGAGATAAAGCGGGTCAGGGTGGCCAACTTCCTGCCCGCCCTGGCCTTTGCCCCGCTGCTGGTGGCCCTGTGGGAGAGATGGGGGCCTCGTTGACTCGTTATTCATTTCTGATCAAACAGGAGGTGAGAGATGGCTATTCTAAACGAAGACGTTCGTGGCAAAGTGCGAGAGGAATTCGAGGGATTATCCGGTAAGGTGAAGCTGGTGGTCTTCACGCAGGAGTTCGAGTGCGCGCACTGCCGCGAGAATACCTCTCTCGCCCAAGAAGTAGCCGCTCTCTCGGACCGGCTAGACATTGAGGTCAATGACTTCGTCCTGGACGAGAAGACCGTCCAGCGCTACGGCGTGGACAAGATCCCGGCCATCGTCGTGGAGGGGGAGAAGGACTACGGCATCCGCTTCTACGGCGTACCCGCAGGCTACGAGTTCACTTCACTCATCGAGGCCATCAAGGCCGTCTCGGCGAGGGAGTCGGGCCTGGCCGCGAAGACCAAAGAGACCCTGGCGGGGTTGAGGGATCCCCTCCACCTCCAGGTCTTGGTCACCCCGACCTGACCATACTGCCCCATGGCGGTGCAGTTGGCACAGAAGATGGCGGTGGAAAGCGACATGGTGCGGGCGGACATGGTGGAGGCTTCCGAGTTCCCCCATCTGGTGCACAAATACAACGTCTTCGGCGTTCCCAAGACAGTGGTGAACGATGAGGTGGAGTTCGAGGGCGCCTTGCCCGAGCCGCTTTTCCTGGCGCAGGTCATGAAAGCGGCGGCGAAGTAGCGTTCAGAAACCAGGTTTTTGGTCGGTAAATCACTCCCTTGGTGTCTCAGGAGATCCCCATAAAGAGAAGCTGCTTGCTCAGAGACGCGAAAAACCTGGTTTCTCCAACAAGCCAATAAGGAGGATAAAATGGACAAGTGGGAATGTTTGGTCTGCGGGTACGTTTACGACCCTGCTGTGGGCGATCCTGATGGCGACATACCGCCGGGCACGCCCTTCGAGGCCCTGCCCGACGACTGGGTCTGCCCCGACTGTGGGGCCGAAAAGGATATGTTCGAGAAGCTTGTATGACAATTGTCATCATCGGCAACGGAGTAGCTGGCGTCACCGCAGCCAGGTATCTCTCAGAGGCAGGGGCTGAGGTCGAGGTCTACACCCAGGAAGCCTATCACTACTATCCCAGGCCACGCCTCCAGAAGTTCCTGGCAGGGGAGATCGAACTGCATGAGCTGCCTCTCTATCCCCCTGCCTGGTACGAGAAACGGGGCATCGCCGTGCACCTGGGGGTTGAGGTGGTGGAGCTCGATCCCAGGGCGAAGCGCATCGCCCTGGCCGCTTGCACTGAGCGTGGTCGGAGTAATGGCCGCCAGGTTCCCTACGACCGTCTGCTCCTGGCTACTGGCAGCCGCCCCTTCGTTCCAGCCATCCAGGGCGAGGACAAAGGTGGCGTCTTCACCTACCGCACTATCGAGGATGCCCTGGCCATCAAGAGGTGGGCTTGTCCTGAGCGATGTCCTGAGCCTGTCGAAGGGCCCAGTCGAAGGGCCGAAGGGGCGAAACGGGCTGTCGTGGTAGGCTGCGGGCTTTTGGGCCTGGAGGCGGCCAGGGCGCTTGCAGGACTGGGATTGGGGGTGACCGTTCTGGAGCGGGGCCCCCATCCCCTTCAGCGCCAGCTCGACGCCGAGGGAGGGGCGCTGATGAGGGAGTTGATAGAGGCTATGGGCATCGCGGTGGCCTGTAACGCCTCTTCACAGGCCATTCTGGGCGACGGAACTTCCCCCCCAGAGTTGGCCGCCCTCCCTTCATCCCCCCCAAAGCCTGCCCTGAGCCCCGTCGAAGGGTTGGGGGGGAAAGAGGGGGGGCTTGCCACCGGCGTTCTGCTGGAGGACGGGCGGAGGATTGAGGGGGATCTGATCCTCATCTCGGCTGGTGTCCGCTGCAACGTAGGGCTGGCCCAGGAGGCCGGGCTGGAGGTCAACCGGGGCGTGGTGGTGGATGAGCACCTGCGCACCAGCGCGGACGACATCTACGCTGCTGGTGACGTGGCCGAATTCCGGGGCCAGGTCTATGGCATCATCCCCGCCTGTTTGGAACAGGCGAAGGTGGCGGCACTGAACATGCTCGGTGAGGAGGTGGCCTACGAGGGCACCATCCCCTCCAACACCCTGCAGGTGGTGGGCATTGACTGCACTTCCATCGGGGTGATCCATCCCCCAGAGGGAGAGGATTACCAGGAACTAAGAAAATCTGAGGCCGGGGTCTACAAGAAGCTGGTGCTAAAAGACGGCCGCTTGGTGGGGGCCATCCTGTTGGGCGACAGGAAGGACGTGGCGCCGATAAGCCGGTTGATTCAGAGAGGTGCCGACGTCTCTTGCTACGCCGGCAGGCTGCTGGATGACGACTTCGATTGGAAGGGGTTACTTTAGAAAGAAAGGAGGCTGAAAATGGATTGGCTGAACTTCTTGAAGGTGATGGTTATCGAGGAGAGGGCCGCCAGTGACAAGTATCAGTTGGCTGCTGACCTGGCGGACGATCCAGCCATCAGGGCCGTCTTCGAAAGGCTCAGGGATGAGGAAGACTTCCACGCCGACTTCCTGGAAGGGGAGTACGAGAGGCTGGAGAAGGCTCTGTCATCGAAGGATTGATGGGGCAATGAGGCAACGAGGAATGAGGAACGAGGTAGTTAGCCCTCGTTACTCGTTACCTCGTTGACTCGTTACCCCAGTTTAATTTGGAGGAGGTGTAGAACTATGAATACGCAAGAGGAGGCTCTGGCCGTCTTGCGCCGGGCCATGGAGAACGAGCGGGTAGGGTATCGCTTCTATCTGGAGGCTTCGGAGCGAAGCGCCGACCCGGCGGGCCAGGGGACCTTTCACACCCTGGCTAAGGACGAGGAGAGGCACCTGGCTATATTACTGGTGGAGTACGATTCCCTCAGCGCTGGCCAGGGATGGGTAGACCCGGAGGTGGCCCTGGCCCGCGAGGTAGAGGTGGACATCACTAAGCCCCTCTTCCCCGGGGAAGAGCTGGCAGTGCAAGAGAAGTCTCCTTTCGAGGCGACGTGGGCTGCCTACGAGGTCGAGGCGCTGGCGGGCGATCTGGCGGCCTTGAAGTTTGGTATGGGGGTAGAAGAAGATTTCTACAAGATGTACGAGCAGGCTGCCGCCGAGACCGACGATCCCCTGGGACGCCGAGCCTACCAGTTCCTGATGAAAGAGGAAAACCGGCACTACAAGCTCTTGCAGGACGCCCACAGCTATCTCAAAGATAACCAGCACTGGTGGGACGACTGGGAGCTTCCCTTCTTCGAAGGGTGACAAAACCCGGCTCGCCTGTTGAGCGGGCTGGCTCGCAGGGTGGACCGCTGCGAGTAAGCCGTGGAGGGAGGAAGAGGGAAGAAGATGAAGCCCACCACCCGCCGCGCCTTCCTGAAGATAGCCCTGGGGGGCATCGGCGCTGTGGCCCTGGGACCGGTCTACGCCGCACAGATTGAGCCTCGCTGGCTGGAGGTGGTGCGGCTGGTGATGTCCATCCCGCACTTGCCTCTCGCCCTGGACGGTCTGACCGTGGTGCAGTTCAGCGATTTCCATCTGGGGCCCTACGTCTCGGTGGAGCAGGTGCGGCGCAGCGTGGCCATGGCCAACGCCTTGCACCCCAACTTGACGGTGCTGACCGGTGACTTCGTCTACCGCTCGGTCGACTACAGCCTTGCCTGTGCCCAGGAGTTAACTGCGCTGCAGGCTCCCCTGGGCGTCTACGCCGTCCTGGGCAATCACGACGTGTGGACCGGCGCTGACGTGGTGGCGGGTAATCTGGAGCAAGCGGGCATTGCCGTGTTGCGGGACCAGCAGCGGGCGTTGACAGTGGAGAGGGAGCATCTCTGGCTCATCGGCATTGAGGATTCGGGCATCACTGGCATGAGCGGCCTTTTTCCTGGGAGCCTCAGCCCCGGCGATTTCCGGCAGTTGCACCGGGAGAAAGCGCAAGCTCTGGGGACGATGCTGGAGGAGACTCCGTCTGGGGACTGCCGCTTGCTTTTGGTGCACAACCCTGACTTTGTGGGGTTGGTGCCCGAGGGACAGGTTGACCTGGTGCTCTCTGGCCACACCCACGGTGGTCAGGTGTGCTTGCCAGGGCTGGGAGCGCTCTTTGTCCCCTCCGTCTACGGTCGGCGCTTCGTGGCTGGGCTGGTGGAGGTGGCGAGTATCAAGGTTTATATTAATCGGGGCATTGGCCTCATCGCCCCGCCGGTGCGCTTTCTGGCCCGGCCGGAGGTGACGGCGATTACTTTGAGACGGGCCGCATGACCATGACCCTTCGACCCTTCACTTCGACCAGGCTCAGTACAAGCGGTAGGGCTCAGGGCAAAGGAGAGAATACATGACGCCTCAGGAGAATCTGGATCAATTGTGCATCAACACCCTGCGTACCCTGGCTATGGATGGGGTGCAGAAAGCCAACTCCGGGCACCCGGGGATGCCCATGGGCGCGGCGGCTATGGCCTACGTGCTGTGGACGCGCTTCCTGCGACATAACCCGGCCAATCCGGCCTGGCCAGACCGGGACCGGTTCGTGCTCTCGGCAGGGCACGGTTCCATGTTGCTGTACGGCCTGTTGCACCTCACCGGCTATGACCTCCCGCTGGAGGAGTTGCAGAGTTTCCGCCAGTGGGGCAGCCGCACCCCCGGCCATCCTGAGTATGGCCTGGCACCGGGGGTGGAGACCACCACCGGCCCGCTGGGACAGGGCTTCACCAACGGGGTGGGCATGGCCATCGCCCAGGCGTACCTGGCCGCCCACTTCAACGTGCCCCCTGAGCCTGCCGAAGGGCGTCCCGGCCACAAGATGGTTGACCACTACGTCTACGCCATCGTCAGCGACGGCGACCTGATGGAGGGTGTCGCATCCGAAGCTGCCTCGCTGGCCGGCCACCTGCGCCTGGGCAAGCTGATCTACCTGTACGACGACAACCGCATCTCCATCGAGGGCAGCACCGACCTGACCTTCACCGAGGATCGAGGCCGGCGCTTTGAGGCTTACAGTTGGCACGTGCAGCACGTGGACGGGTACGACCTGGAGGGCATCGCCGCTGCCATCCGCGCTGCCCAGGCCGACCCGCGTCCCTCGCTGATCCTCGCCCGCACGCACATCGGCTACGGCAGCCCCAACAAGCAGGACACCGCCAGCGCTCACGGCGCGCCGCTGGGCGAGGAGGAGGTGCGGCTCACCAAGGAGAACCTGGGCTGGCCCACCGAGCCGCCGTTCCTCATCCCCGACCAGGCCCTGGCCCATTTTCGCCAGGCTCTGAAGAGGGGAAGCTTGTGGGAGGCGGAGTGGCAAGCCCGTTTCGATGCCTACGCCGCCGAGTATCCCGACCTGGCCGACGAGTGGCATACGGTGATGGCTGGCGAGTTGCCGGTGGGCTGGGATGCAGACCTGCCCACTTTTGGGCCGGAGGATGGGCCGCTGGCTACCCGCGTCGCCTCGAGCAGGGTGCTCAATGCCATCGCGCCTCACCTGCCCACCCTGATCGGCGGCTCGGCGGACCTGGAGCCATCGTGCAAGACCTACTTGAACGGCTACGGCGACTTCTCCGCCGATAACCCTGGTGGTCGTAACTTCCACTTCGGAGTGCGTGAGCACGCCATGGGCGGCATCCTGAGTGGCATGGCCTTGCACGGCGGGGTGATCCCCTACGGCAGCACCTTCCTGGTCTTCTCCGACTACATGCGCCCCAGCATCCGCCTGGCGGCCATGATGGAGATACCTGTCATCTACGTCTTCACCCACGACAGCATCGGCATCGGGGAGGATGGGCCGACCCACCAGCCGATAGAGCAACTGGCCGCGCTGCGGGCCATCCCTCACCTCACCGTGATCCGCCCCGCCGACGCGGCTGAGACCGTCGTCGCCTGGCGCGTGGCCCTGGAGCACCGCGAGGGGCCGGTGGCGCTGCTCTTCACCCGGCAGAAGCTGCCCGTGCTGGATCGCGCTCATCTCGCCCCCGCCGACGGGTTGGTGCGCGGGGCCTACATCCTGGCTGAATCCGAAGGAGGGCGGCCCGACGTCATCCTGATCGCCACAGGCTCCGAGGTACACCCGGCTCTCGCGGCCCGGGAGCGGCTATCCGAGCAGGGAGTGAGGGCGCGGGTAGTGAACATGCCCAGTTGGGAACTCTTCGAGCGGCAGCCTCAATCGTACCGCGAGGAAGTGTTGCCTCCCGAAGTGACCGCACGCCTGGCCATCGAGGCCGGGGTGCCGCAGGGCTGGTCTCGCTATGTTGGTGACAGGGGCGACGTGATCGGCATTGACCGCTTTGGAGCCTCGGCGCCATACAAGGTGTTATGGGAGAAGTACGGTTTCACGGCGGAGAACGTCGCCGCCCGCGCCCTGGAGATGCTAGAAAGAGAGTGAAACATGACAGAGGACATCTTTGAATTGCCGCAGGCTTGGCGTATGGCCATCCAAAGGGAGCAGGATGCTCACGACTTCTACGTGCGGATGGCCCAGACCGCCACTGATCCAAGCGCCAAAGCCTTGTTCGAGGAATTGGCGGCTGAGGAAACCAAGCATAAGCAGCGGCTGGAGGCTGAGTACCGTCGCGTTTTCGAGCGCGACATGGAGGAGCCAAGACAGCGTCTGGGTATCTTCGAGCACGACTTAAGGAAGAAGAAGCCCACTGAGACAGCATAGTGAGATTGAAGGAGTGTTAGCAATGCAGGAAAACACGGTTGCTCTACAAGCCCTGCGCCAGGCCATACGCTTGGAGCAGGACGGGTACAAGTTCTATACCGAGGCTGCGGAAAGGACGACGGACCCGCGCGGTCGGGAGATGTTTCTGTCCCTGGCCGATGACGAGAAGCTTCACCTGCGCATCGTGAGAGATCAGTATGAAGCCCTCAGCACCGGCCAAGGGTGGGTCTCCTTCTCCGAGGCCCTGGAGCTTAAGCCCGTGGATGTGGACAAACCCCTCTTCCCGCCGGAAAGGGAGGCTTTAGGGAAGGCCATCGGTCCCGAGGCTAGCGATACGGATGCCTTGCTGTTCGCGCTGGAGATCGAAAACGAGAGCTACGAACTGTACAGGAAGGCGGCAACCGAGACCGCCGATCCTGTCGGCAAGGCGATGTATCAGCGACTGGCCAGCCAGGAGCGCACTCACTTCGACATCCTGATGCTCAACTACGAGCATCTGGTCAGCACCGGAAGCTGGCGCGGCCTGTAAGGCCCATACCCAATATCTAATATCCAATGACTCACGAACACAGTGCCCATCGTCTCGCCGAGCGCAGAGGACTGACCCTGGCCATCATCTTCACAGGCACTATCCTGCTGGCTGAGATCATCGGCGGAATCCTGACCAACAGCCTGGCTCTCCTGGCCGATGCGGGGCACATGCTGGTTGACGTAGCCTCGCTGGTGATGAGCTTCCTGGCCCTCACCTTTGCCCTGAGGCCGCCTAGTAAGGAACGCACCTTTGGCTTCCATCGTCTGGAGATCCTGGCTGCCCTGGCCAATGGCGCGACTCTGATCTTGATCTGTCTCTACATCTTCTACGAGGCTTATCAGCGCATCTTAACCCCCCAGCCGGTGCAAGGGGCGGGGATGCTGGCCATTGCCTTCATCGGGCTGGTGGCCAATGTGGCGGCCATCATGGTTCTGGAGAAGGGAGAGAGCCTCAACGTCCGCAGCGCGTTCTTGCACGTTCTGGGCGATACCCTCTCCTCGGTAGGCATCATCGTGGGTGGGCTGGTGATGCTCTTCACCGGCTGGTACATCATTGACCCCATCATCAGCGTGCTCATTGCCTTGCTCATTCTGATCAGCGCCTACCGGGTCACCGTGGAAGCGGTCAACATCCTGCTGGAGGCGACGCCCAGGGGCATTGACCTGCGCGAGGTGGTAGAGGCGGTGCGGAAAGTGGATGGGGTGAGGGACATCCACGACGTGCACATCTGGAGTATCACCTCTGGGCTCCACGCCTTGAGTGCCCACCTTCTGATTGATGACCAACTGACCAGTTGCAGCGTGGACATCGTGGAACGGGTACAGTCTCTCTTAAAGCACGATTTCGGCATCGCCCACACCACCCTCCAGTGTGAATGTGAATCCTGTGCCAATGGAGGGATGGTCTGCGTCCTGGATCGCTCAACGGTTCCCCAGGAGGCGGGGCACGGGCGCTAGATATGAATTGTATCATTAACTGCTCAGCCTCCTACAGGTTGGAGTGCGTTCGCTGTCACCCCTTCACTTCGTTCAGGGCAAGCTCTGAGCGAAGCGAAGGGTCTCGTTTCACCCAGAACGAGATTCTTCGCTTTGCTCAGAATGACAGGCCATTGAAGGAGGGCGGATAACATAACAAAACATCAACTTCGGCAAGAGATCTCCAGCGACGATGACTGGCAAAACCCCCAAATCGTGGGACGAAACAAAGAGCCGGGGCACGCGACGTTGGTGCCCTACGTCGATGAGGCCACAGCGCTGGCGGAGGATCGCATGGCCTCGCCTTATTTTAAGCTGCTGAACGGCGAGTGGCAGCTCAAGGTTGCGCCCAACCCGGCGTCGGCCCCGGAAAGGTTCTACGAGCCGGGCTTTGACGCCAGTGGGTGGGACACTATCGCCGTGCCGGGGAACTGGCAGTTGCAGGGCCTGGGCCGAGGCTACGACGTGCCTATGTACTGCAATGTCCAGTACCCTTTCCCGGGCGATGATCTCCCGCGCGTGCCGGAAGGCGACAACCCCACCGGCTCGTACCGCCGGACGTTTGCCGTGCCGGAGGAATGGAACGGGCGGCAGATTTTTCTCCTCTTCGAAGGAGTAGATTCGGCCTTCTACCTCTGGGTCAACGGCGAGATGGTGGGCTACAGCCAGGACAGCCGTCTGCCGGCAGAGTTCAATGTCACGCCCTACGTCCAGCCCGGCGAAAACACGCTGGCCGTCCGGGTCTATCGTTGGTCTGACGGCAGCTATCTGGAAGACCAGGACTATTGGCGGCTGAGCGGCATCTACCGAGACGTGTACCTGTGGGCCGCGCCGCCGGTCCACGTGCGCGATTTCTGGGTCAGGACGGATCTCGATGAGGTCTATCGCGACGCCACGCTCAAGGTCAGGGCCAGGATCCGGAACTATGGCGCTGAAGATGCGGATGACTATACCTTGGGGTTGGCACTCTTCGACGAGGCGAATCAGCGAATCAGCGAGTCAGCGATGGAGGTGGCGGTCAGGGCCGGGGGCGAGATGAGTTTGTATTTGGAACAAGCGGTTGTCAATCCCAGGAAGTGGTCGGCGGAGCAACCCAACCTGTACGCCCTGCTGCTGACGCTCAAGGGCACGACAGGCAACGTGATCGAGGTTGAGAGGTGTAACGTGGGTTTCCGGCAGGTCGAGATCAAAGACGGGCAGATCCACGTCAACGGCGTGCCGGTTCTGTTCAGGGGCGTGAACCGGCACGAGCACGATCCTGACACAGGCTACACCATCTCCGTGGAATCCATGGTCCAGGACATTCAGTTGATGAAACGATTCAACATCAATGCCGTACGCACCTGCCACTACCCCGACGATCCCCGCTGGTACGATCTGTGCGACCGGTATGGCATCTACCTGATTGACGAAGCCAACATCGAGTCGCACGGCGTGTGGGACCGGTTGACCAAAGACCCTGTGTGGAAGACGGCGTTCATGGAGCGTGGCACGCGGATGGTGGAGCGGGACAAGAACCACCCGTCGGTCATCTTATGGTCGCTGGGTAACGAGTCGGGGTATGGACCGAACCACCAGGCGCTCGCCGACTGGATCCACGAGCACGATCCCACGCGACCGGTACACTACGAGAGTGCCACCCAGTCGCGTGTTTACGAAGGACCAGAGACCGCCCCGGAGATAGATATCGTGAGCGTGATGTATCCTCGCCTGGATAGGCTCGCCGAGATGGCGCAGACGCCAGGCGAAACCCGCCCCTTCATCATGGCCGAATATGCCCACGCGATGGGCAACAGCCCCGGCAACCTCAAAGAGTACTGGGACATTATCGAGACCTATCCGCGTCTGCAAGGCGGTTTCGTCTGGGACTGGGTGGACCAGGGCATCCGGCAAGTCACGGACGAAGGTGAGGAGTGGTATGCCTACGGCGGCGATTTCGGTGACGAGCCAAATGACAGCAGTTTCTGCATCAACGGGCTGGTTTTTCCAGATCGCACCATTCACCCATCGCTGTGGGAGGTTAAGAAAGTGTACCAGCCGGTCAAGGTCGAATCGGTAGATCTGCTCGCCGGCCAGGTTGAGATCGTCAACGTAACTACTCAGGCTGTCATTGCGAGCGAAGCGAAGCAATCCCCAAGCCGCAAGGAGGAGATTGCTTCGTCGCAAAAAACGCTCCTCGCAATGACACAGGCTGAGCAGTTACCCGTCAACAAACATTCCTTCTCCGACTTGAGTGGGGTGGACATCGTATGGAAACTGTCTGCCGATGGCCGTGTGCTGCAGACGGGACGGTTGCCCAGGCTGCGTACGCCTGCTGGCGGGCGCGAGGTCGTTACGGTTCCATTCGCCAAGCCAGAGCTGGAGCCAGGCGTCGAGTACTGGCTGACGCTCAGCTTTACGTTGGCTGAGGACACGCCCTGGGCAGAAAAGGGACACGAGGTCGCCTGGGAGCAGTTTAAAATGCCGTTCGACGTCCCGCCAGTCTCCCCCTTATCGGCCTCGGAGATGCCAGCGCTGAGACTGACCGAGTCCGAGACCCAGGCTGTTGTGGAGGGGACAGGGTTTCGTCTGGCGTTCGACAAGGGCGAAGGCACGATAGCCTCTTTCCAGTATCAGGGTAACGAGCTGATCGAGAGAGGCCCTCGCCTGAACTTCTGGCGTGCGCCGACCGAAAACGACCTCAACACCTGGGGCGACGAAAGGGCCGCTATCCGCTGGCGCGAGGTGGGGTTGGATCAGCTTCAGGAACGGGTAACTGAGGTTGAGGTCGCGCAGCTTGCCCCGCAGGCAGTACGAGTTGCAGTACGCTCGGTCAGCGAGGTCAGAGAAGGCGCCGTGCTGCCCGAACCGCCAAGCAAAGAGGAACAGTGGGCGATGCTGGAGCAAGGGCTGAACTGGCTTCTGGATGAAGAAAAGCTGCGTCTGCTATGTCTCCGCTTGGGTGTAGCCTATGACGATTTGCCGGGCACCCACAAGCAGCCCAAGCTCAAGGGATTGCTGACCCGCTCGGTCAGGGAGAATCGTGCACTTGAGCTGGTACAGCAGGTGCACGACCTCCTCGTTGAATTGGGGGAGCCGGTTCCCGATGCCCTCAAGGAGGTCGTCGCCTCCGGTCAGCTCGAGATGCAGCCACAGCCCAAGCCACCGGCGCGTTTCGAGTGCAACTACGTCTACACGGTCTATGGCAGCGGCGACGTGGTGATTGACACGCACGTCGTGCCGGAGGTAGAAGTGCCTTTCCTGCCACGCATCGGGTTGCAGATGACCCTGCCAGGCAGGTACGAGCAGTTCACCTGGTACGGGCGTGGCCCGCACGAGACGTATGTGGACCGGAAAGAGGGCGCGCAGGTCGGCGTGTATAGCGGCACCGTGGACGAGCAGTACGTGCCGTACATCGTGCCCCAGGAAAACGGCAACAAGACCGAGGTACGCTGGGTGGCCCTGACGAACGAGGAAGGCGTCGGGTTGCTGGCGAGCGGCGAGCGGTGGTTGGAGGTCAGCGCCCATCACTACACCACCGAGGACTTGACCCAGGCCAAACATACCTACGAGCTGAAACGCCGCGATGACATCACCCTCAATCTCGACTACGCACAGTCGGGGTTGGGCAGCGCCAGTTGCGGTCCCGGCCGGCTGGAGAAGTACCAGCTCAAGCCGGAGGAGATGCGGTACAGTGTCCGCTTGCGGCCATTCTCGGCCACAATTGATTCTCCGATGGCGCTGAGCAAGCAGGTTTTGAGACAGAACTAATGGCAATTATGCCAACATTACAATTTACTGAGGAAGATTGGGCACGCGTCGAACGCGACACGATGGCCTGGTGGGCGGGCGAGCTGGAACGGCCGCTGGTCTGGTTGGCCGTTACCGATCCAATCCCACCAGAAAAGCCCTACGCATATTTGAGCAACTATCCGCTCGACATGCCGGCCGATGAAGTGGTTGACCGGCATGAGCCTTTTTTGGCGGCGACGCACTTCTATGGGGACGCGTTCCCATGGTGGTGGATCAACTGTGGACCGGGCATCCTGGCCGGTTTTTGGGGCTCAAACGTCAACAGCGTGATTGACCCGTCGGAGACCGTGTGGTTCTCGCCGTCCCAGAAAAAGGATAGCCGGGATATCAACCTGGAATACGACGCCGAGAACATCTGGTGGAAACGAGTGAAGGAATTGACCTCAGCCGTCGTCGAGCGCTATGAGGGACGACTCGCCGTTTCACATACGGACCTGGGTGGGAATCTGGATGTTCTGGCCTCACTTCTTGAGACCGAAAGGCTGTTGTTCGATCTGATTGACTGTCCCGAGGAGGTTGAGCGGGTGGCGGGGCAGATTACGAATCTGTGGCTGCGCTATTACGACGAGCTGGACGCCTTGATTCGCCCACCCTGCCGTGGTACATCCTGTTGGACTCCGATCTGGTCCACCGGCAAAACCTACATGCTCCAGTGCGACTTTGCCTACATGATCTCGCCGGCCATGTTTGAGCGATTCGTGCTGCCCGATCTCGTCGCCTGCTGCGATCACCTGGATCATGGCTTCTATCATCTGGATGGCAAGGGGCAGATCCCGCACCTGGACCTGCTGCTTTCCATACCCCGCTTGCGCGGTATCCAATGGGTTCCCGGCGACGGGCAACCATCCCCCGATCAATGGTTGCCCTTGCTGAAGCACATCCGCGATGGCGGCAAGCTGTGCCAGGTATTCGTCAGTCCCGAAGACGCGCGGACCATCGTCAAGCATCTAGGGGGGCGCGGATTCCTGCTGGTGATCGAGCATTCTGGTCAGGAGTTTGTAGATCCGGAACGGGCACAGGCGTTTCTCAAGACCCTGGCTCAAGAAGACATTTCACGTCAGGCAATAGTATGAGAGACACGACCATCCCGCACGAAGCTCCTGAGCCCAACAGGACAGACTTCCTGATCGCTCTAGCCGTGGGGGTATGCGCGCTGGCGGCGTATGTGCGCACCCTGGCCCCGGACGTGCTCTATGGGGACAGCGCCGAGTTTCAGACGCTGACCTACACGCTGGGCACGACCCATTCAACCGGCTACCCTGTCTACCTGCTACTGGCACGGCTACTCGGTTTCCTGCCCGTCGGTTCGCTGGCCTGGCGTGTCAATCTACTGTCCGCATTGAGCGCAGCCGTAACGCTGAGTGTCGTTTTCCTGTTGATCCGTCATCTGACCCACAGTCGTATCGGCGCTTTGCTGGGAAGCGTCGCGCTGGGGCTCTCGTACACGTTCTGGTCGCAGGCCATCATCCTGGCGCACGCGGAGCAACTGCGGCCCGATATTACCATCCTGGAGGCCTCGCCACACGGCGCGGAGGAAGGAATGGTCGCCGATACCCTGATCCAGGAACTGAAGGACGCCCTGCGAGAGGGACGCCGTTGACCCGTTGACTTGTTGCCTCATTGACCTACGTTTGACATAAACTCTTGACGAACGCGGTCAAATCTGGTAAAATATATGGGGGGAGTGAAGTGAGCGGAGGCGATGGGATGAGCGAAGAACATCAGCAGCACGTACCGCCAGGCCAATATGTGACGGCGGAGCTCCCTGTTCTTCACGTAGGCCCCGTCCCACCCAGAGATTCGCTTCGTGACGTGACCATCGGAAAGCAGTGATAAAGAAGGGAGATTAGTGACATGATGAGAACTACCTGGCGTATCGGGAGGGTTTTTGGCATAGACATCAACATAGATTCCAGTTGGCTCATCATCTTCGCCTTAGTTATCTGGACTCTGGCCGGATCCTACTTCCCGCAGCAATATCCCCGCTGGCCGACTTGGTTACATTGGACGGTGGGCGTGGTTACCAGCATTCTCTTCTTTGGCTCGGTGTTGGGCCACGAGTTGGCTCACTCTCTGGTGGCCATCGGCCAGGGGGAGGAGGTGCGCAGTATCACCCTCTTCATCTTCGGCGGCGTGGCCAGGATCGCCGAGGAACCAGACAAGCCGCTCAAAGAGTTGCTCATGGCCATCGTGGGCCCCCTGTTCAGCGTGGCCACCGGGGTAGCCTTCGGTATCCTTTGGTTTTTGACCCGAGGTCTCATCCAACCCTTGAGCGCTTTAGCTCGCTATCTGGCCATGATCAACGTCAGCCTGGCCATTTTCAACCTCATCCCTGGCTTTCCTTTGGATGGGGGGCGAGTGTTGCGGGCATTGATCTGGGGGCTCAGCGGGAACCTGAAGCTGGCCACCCGACTGGCCTCCTGGGCTGGTCAGGGGATAGCCTTCCTCTTCATGTTGGGCGGTACCTGGCAAATCTTTGGAGGCCGGTGGCTCGACGGACTCTGGATCATCTTCATCGGCTGGTTTCTGTACAGTGCGGCCACCAGTGGCTATCGCCAGGTGCTGGTCAGAGAGATGCTGCAGGGGGTCAGGGCTGGTGACCTCATGACCAAGGACTTTGCCACGGTGAGTGGGGACATCACCCTGCAGCAGTTGGTGGACGAGTATGTGCTGCGACTACGCGAGCATTCCTATCCCGTGGCCGATGGCGGCAACCTGCGGGGCATCATCAGCTTGTACGACGTCAAGACGGTTCCCAGGGAGAGGTGGCCTTTCACGCGGGTCAGCGAAGTGATGACCCCCTGGGCGGAGTTGGAGACTGTCTTGCCCGGAGATGATGGCAGTACCATCCTGGCGCGCCTGAACGCTCAGGACGTACGTCAACTGCCGGTGGTGGAGGGAGAGAGGTTGATCGGTCTGTTGCGCCGTAGCGATGTGCTCCGCTATCTGCAGGTGCGAACGACCCTGGGGGCCTGATTCGACCCGCGCCGCCGTTGAACAGGCGGCGCTAGGGGTCATAAACACAAAGAAAGGCTCTCTAGCACCGGCTCTTCAGGCCGGTGTGTCCAGACCAAAATCAAGATAGAGGTGTGGTAGCAAATGTATCCTGAGAGCGAGATCTTGTTTCCACCCCGTTGCATCCTGGGTCTCAGGGGGTTGCGGGATGAGCAATGGGACGAGTTAGTAGAGAGAGTTTCTGCTTTGCCAGAGACACACGAGGACAGTTTAGCTTTCTGTTTCATGATGATCAAGCTGTGCAAGTGTCTGAGGTGCGATCTTGGCAGCTACAGGGCTTCCCTGGGTTGTTGTACCTGTGCGCAACGAGCCATCAAAGGCTTTAAGAGCTCCGACGGAGCCTTGATGCGCTATTACGCCAGGGCCAGGAGGGAGATACTGAGGTACTTAGAGAGCGTCGGTGCAAACGAGAAGGCAGCTTGAACATCGTGAATATTGCAAGGGTTCACCCATGCGATGCGTTAGGGTGAACCCTTTTCTTTTGGGGTGAGTGTGGGAGAGGCCCTGGAGCCGTGTCTTGTCACTCTGATACCAATGTGGTATAATGGGCGGCGTGGAGGAGTCGGAGAAGTAAAAGCCGAAAAGGAGGATACTTCGTGAAAATTGTCTTAGATCACCACATCGAGATTACCCCAGACGTGCGGGGCGGTCGGCCCCATATTGCGGGCACGCGCATCGCGGTGGCCGACATCGTCATCATGCACCTGCGCCTGGGCCAATCGCTGGAGCAAATCGCCGGCAAGTACGATCTGGATTTGGCCGGTGTGTACGCTGCCATGGCTTATTACTACGACCACCGCTCAGAGATTAATGGGAGCATCGAAGCGGACCAGACTTTTGCAGAAGCATTCCGGCACAGCAACCCCTCGCTCCTGCAGGCAAGGCTGAGGTCATTACACAGTGGCTGACCGCATCAAGTTCCACCTCGACGAGCTCTTGGCGGCCCGGAGACGGGCCTTGGAGCTTATATCATAATTTCAGAGGAGAGGAGAACATGGATTTTCACAACCAACACACCATCATCACCGGCGGCTCCAGCGGCATCGGACGAGCCACGGCCCGCTTGCTGACCCGGCGCGGGGCCCACGTATCCATCATCGCCCGCCGCCAGGAGTTGCTGGACGAGACGCTGGCTGAGCTGGAGGCCCTGCGCGCGAATCCAACCCAGTGCCTGCGGGCTTACTCGGCGGACGTGACGAACTGGGAGCAGACCCAGCAGGCCATCGCTGACCTCACCGCCGACGGCTGTCCCCCCGATATCCTGATCAACGCCGCCGGTTTCGCCCACCCGGGCTACTTCGAGGAGCTGCCTCTCGACATCTTCCACTACAGCATGGACGAGGACTTCTTCGGCACGCTGTACCCCATCAAGGCCGTCCTGCCCACGATGATGGAGCGGCGCAGCGGGCACATCGTCAACTTCTCGTCGGTGGCCGGGTTCCTGGGGGTGTTCGGCTACACCGCCTACAGCGCGGCCAAGTTCGCCGTGCGCGGCTTCTCGGACGTGCTGCGGCAAGAGCTGAAACCCTACGGCATTCAGGTCTCCGTCATCTTCCCGCCCGACACCGACACGCCTCAGCTTCACTACGAGAACCAGTTCAAGCCCCTGGAAACCCGTCGCATCGCCGGTGCAGCCAAAGCGCTGACGGCCGATCAGGTGGCCCAGGCCCTGGTGCGCGGCATCGAGCGACGACAGGTGCACATCTTGCCCGGCTTCGACGCGAAGCTCTACTTCCTGCTTTCCAACGGCTTCACTGGCCTGTTTCGTTGGTACTTTGACCGTGTCATCGCCAAAGCGCGTCGGGAACGGGAGGAAAGAGGCCAATAGCCAATTCTCAGGCAGAGCAAGCAAGGAGGTAATTTGATGAAGTTCGGCAGCATGGAGTACATGGAGGAGGTCAGGCGGCGCAGCAACGCCGATGAGGAGTACCAACGCCTGGCCCAGGACGAAAGCGACTCTTACTTGATGATCGTCAAGGCCGAACCCGACAAAGGCATTCCAGGGACGCTGACCATCGGCTACGCCGCCGACCACGGCGTCATCACCGAGGTGTGGATCGGGGAGCGTAAAACCGACTTCGTCCTGCAGGGGCCGTACGGCGTCTGGGTGCGGATTCTGACCGGCAAGCTCGATCCCAACAAGGCGATGATGATGCGCAAGCTCAAGGTCAAAGGCAACCTGCTGCAACTGCTCCGGACGGCCGACGCCACCATCCGCTGGCTGCAAGTGCTGCAGACCATCCCCACCGAGTTCGATGGGGATTACGCTGACCAGAGTTTTGCCGGAGCGGAGGGCTGAGCGATGTCCGAGAACACGATAGACCTGAGCGGCAAGACGGCCATCATCACCGGCGGGGGTTCTGGCATCGGGGCCGGCATCGCGCGCCTGTTCGGCACACTGGGCGCTAACCTGGTCATCGCCGACGTTGAGATGGAGACCGCCGAGGAAATCGCCGCCGAATTGGAGCAGGCCGGCTACCCGGTCCTGCTGGTCCAGGTGGGCGTGCAGGATGCCCAGCAGGTGGACGCGCTGGTCGAGCAGGCCGTTGCCCGTTTCGGCGGGGTGGACATCCTGGTCAATTCGGCCGGGGTGGGCACCCTGTCGTCCATCGTGGACATGCTGGAGGAGGAGTGGGACTGGGTGCTGGGGGTGAATCTCAAAGGCACGTTCCTCTGCACCCGCGCTGTGGTTCGCTGGTGGCTTCAGAACGGCCAGCGGGGTAAGATCATCAACCTTTCCTCCATCAACGAGGCCGTTCCGCTGGCGGGCGAGTCCCACTACTGCGCTTCCAAAGGCGGCGTGATGATGTTCACCCGCTCGGCTGCGCTGGAACTGGCTCCCTACGGCATCCAGGTCAACGCCATTGCTCCAGGCATGATCGAGACCCCCATGACCGAGGAGGTGAGCGTCGTCCCTGAGCTCCGCGCCGCCCACCAGAAGCAGGTTCCGTTCGGACGATTTGGGAAGCCGGAGGACGTGGCAAAGGTGGCCGCCTTCCTGGTCTCTCCCTGGGCCGACTGGATCACCGGCGCCAGCATCCCCGTGGACGGGGGCATGCACCTCATCGGCGAAGAGAGCTACATCTGGGCCATCGAGCGGGCCATGGGCCACCACGATCAGATTCCCAAAGTGCCCGTATGCTGGCCGCCTGGCGCGCTGGAGGAAGATGGAGAGGAGGAAGCGAAATGAAACGTCCTACAGGTCTG
Organism: uncultured Anaerolineae bacterium; assembly: GCA_964625745.1. Classification (GTDB taxonomy): domain Bacteria; phylum Chloroflexota; class Anaerolineae; order VGOG01; family VGOG01; genus CAZVCJ01. The sequence goes on from CAZVCJ010000051.1 coordinate 18,472, forward strand.
ACCGTCACTGCCGTGCTGATGCTGCTGACCGCCGTCGGCACGCTCCTGTTCTGGGTCACCTTCTTCGCCGACCTGGAGGCTCAGCGCGGCGGCTACCTGGCATCCCAGTGCGACGCCTGGTTTGCCTGGGAGATGTCCTTCCCCCTGGCCGACGCCTGGATGGCCGCGACCGCCATCCTGGGTGCAGTGGGGCTGTGGCGCATGCGCTCGACCGGGCTGCTGTTCGGACTGGTGAGCGGAGGCGCCATGGTGTTCCTGGGGCTGATGGATGTCCTGTTTTTCCTGCAGAATGGCCTCTATCTGCCCCTGACCGGTGAGGTAGCGCTGGAGCTGTTCATCCACGTCTGGACGGCAACCTTCGGCTTGTTTGCCATCGCCTGCATCTGGGCCAGGCGCGCGCTGCTTGGTCGCTGAGCGTGGGTCAGGCAACTGTAATCTGGGCTGCTATGGGCGGTATGAGCAGCGGGCGAAGTGAGGACTTTGCGTACTGTTCGGGGGAAGCGATTATCAAGCTAAGGAGTTGAAACATGAATACCAGGCTACTGAATAGGATCAGCGTGGACCCAGACATCTGCCATGGTAGGCCTTGTATCCGGGGCACCCGCATTATGGTCACGGTCATCCTGGACAATCTGGCCGAAGGGCTGTCGCCGACAGAGATCGTAGCTGAGTATCCGCCTCTGGTCGTGGAAGACGTACGGGCTGCCATTGCCTACGCTGCTATGTTGACCAGAGAGGAAGAGCTCATCCCACTGGGAGTTGTGCCAGCGTGAAGGTTAAACTGGACGAAAACTTAGGGCAATTGCATGCCGAATTGGTGCGTGACGTTGGCCACACCGTGCAGCGGGTGACTGAGCAGGGCCTGTCTGGGGCTACGGATTCAGCAGTGTGGCAACATGTGTGCGATACCGGGCGATTCTTCGTCACGCTAGACCTTGATTTCTCAGATGTGCGTCGGTTTAGACCGGGCACTCACCCCGGCATCTTGCTCATCAGACCACGTGGCAAAGGCCGTGGGGCCGTCGCGCGCGTTGTCCGGCGCGTTCTAGCGGAGCACGGGCTGGAGCCCTTGGTTGGCTGTCTGGCGGTGGCAGACGAGAGCAGAACGCGCATTCGCCGCCCTCCATCGTTGGATTGACTTTCGCATGAGGGCCATGGCTTACTACTACGACCACCGCTCGGAGATTGATAGGAGCATTGAGGCGGACGAGGCATTTGCAGAGGCATTTGGCCGCAACAACCCCTCGCTCCTACAGGCAAGGCTGAGGGTGCTACAAAGTGGTTGAAAGAGAGGAGGAGAATCATGTCTGTTATACTTCAGCAACGTGACCTGCCTCGGGGCCAGGTCCGGGTGGACATTCGCATCGAAGCTGACCTGAACGTCTCGGCGTTTGTGGCACGGCGGAAAGTGACGGGCTATTTACTGGATCACGTGAGCGATCACATGGCTGGCGACGAACCCAGCCTGGTAGTAGATGGGGAACGCTTTCTGTGGCGTGTGCCGGTCTACTTGGCCGTGCTGCCGCGAGGACGGTTAGGTCAGGTGGGGAATATTGACGTAGATGCCCAGAATGGTCAACTCTTGGTGACCAAGGAACTCATCGAGGAGATGCATTGCCATGCTCGGACACTTGTTGAAAGTCCCCCTGCATAAGATGTCGCAAACGGCCGATTGTCTGGCGGCCTGCGCCTCGATGGTACTTGACCACATTGGGCATCCAGTCGCCTATGCTGATTTGCTCCACTTGCTCGGAATCGGGCCACTTGGCACACCGGCTCGTCGGATCACTCAGTGGGCTCACGGGATTGAACGGACTACTCAGTCCTCGCTGAGAATGTCCGCTAAATCCTCAAGTCCGTTGTTCCTGGCTGGACAAAAAACGCAAGTTGGTGTATCATATCCCCCGGCTTGTGTAAATACTGACAGAGGAAGGAGGAAGGATTGGATCAAACAGAGGCTCTGCTTAAAGAGATCACCGAGGCGCCGGGGGTGCCCGGCTACGAGGGCGAGGTGCGGGCGGTGATCCGCCGCCATCTGGAGGGAATCACCACTGTCGAGCAGGACAAAATGGGCAGCATCATTTGTAAGAAAGCGGGGCTGGCTGACTCGCCCAAAGTGATGCTGGCCGGGCACATGGACGAGGTTGGCTTTATGGTCAGGCTCATCACCAAGGAGGGCTTCGTCAAGTTCGTCCCCCTGGGCGGCTGGTGGGATCAGGTGATGCTGGCCCAGCGCGTGGTCATCAAAACCGCTCAGGGCGACGTGTTCGGCGTCACCGGAGCCAAACCACCCCATATCCTGCCGCCCGAAGAGCGGAAGAAGATGGTCCCCAAGAAGGACATGTACATTGACATCGGGGCCAGCAGCGAGGAGGAGGTGAAGGAGCGAGGGGTTCGCCCCGGCGATCCCATCATCCCCGTCAGCGAGTTCGCTATCCTGGCTAATCCCAGGACCTACATGTCCAAAGCCTGGGACGACCGGGCCGGCTGCGCCCTCTTCGTCCAGGCCATCCAACGCCTGGCTGAGGAGTCTCACCCTAACACCGTCTACGGGGTGGGCACTGTTCAAGAAGAGGTAGGGCTCAGGGGAGCCAAGACCAGCGCCCACGTCATCTCGCCCGACGTGGCCATTATCCTGGAGGTAGACATCGCTGGCGACGTGCCGGGAATCGAGCCGGAGGAATCGGCCATCAAGCTGGGCCAGGGGCCTTCCCTGCTGGTGTACGACGCTCGCATGATCCCTAACCTCAAGCTGCGGGACCTGGTGATCGAGACCGCCCAGGAGTTGGCGATTCCCTTGCAGTTCTCGGCCATGGAGGGCGGGGCCACCGACGGCGGGATGATCCACGTTCACGCCGAAGGGGTCCCCTCAGTGGTCATTGGTGTGCCCACCCGCCACATCCATAGCCACGTGGGCATCCTGCACAGGGATGACTACGACCACGCTCTGGAGCTGATCGTGGCCCTGGTCAGAAAACTGGATGAGACCACGGTGCAGGGGTTGACGATTTAAGTAGGACTTGCGCTTTAGCCGTAACCCGTGTATACTATTCGACGAGAGGTTTGACCCAACCAAGCAAAAGGAGGCGCCGATGGCGGTGCGAGAGCGAGACGTTTTGATGGGAGATATAACCCAGTTTCTCAGGCAGCGAATAGAGACCTTTGAGGTCTCAATCGAAGCCGTTGACGTGGGCACGGTGGTTGAGGTGGGCGACGGCATCGCCCGCATCTCTGGCCTGGCTGGAGCGATGGCCAGCGAGCTGGTTGAGTTTGAGAGCGGCGTGCTGGGCATTGTCCTCAACCTGGAAGTGGACAACGTGGGCGTCATCATCATGGGCGAGTACACCGACATTGAGGAGGGCCAAACGGTCCGTAGCACCGGGCGCATCGTCTCGGTGCCAGTGGGGGAGGCCCTCATTGGGCGCGTAATCAATGCGGTGGGCGAGCCGGTGGATGGGAAAGGGCCAATTGAAACCGATAAACATCGCAAGATCGAGCGCATCGCTCCTGGCGTGGTGGCTCGTCAGCCTGTTGACACTCCTGTGCAAACGGGCATCAAAGCCATAGACTCCATGATCCCCATCGGCCGTGGGCAGCGGGAGTTGATCATCGGCGACCGCCAGACGGGGAAAACGGCCCTGGCCATTGATACCATCATCAATCAGAAGGGCAAAGACCTGATCTGCATCTACGTGGCCATCGGGCAGAAACAGGCCAACGTGGCGCGGGTGGTGGCTACGTTAGAGCAGTACGGTGCTATGGAGCATACGATTGTGATCGTGGCCGCTGCTTCGGATCCGGCCACTCAGCAGTACATCGCCCCCTACGCTGGCTGTGCCATGGGCGAGGAGTTCATGGAACAGGGGAAGGACGTTCTCATCGTCTACGACGACCTCACCAAGCACGCCTGGGCCTACCGCCAGGTAAGTCTGCTCCTCAGGCGCCCTCCCGGCCGCGAAGCTTACCCCGGCGACATCTTCTATCTCCACTCTCGTCTGCTGGAGCGGGCGGCCAAGCTCAATCCCGAATACGGCGGTGGCTCGCTGACTGCGCTCCCCATCGTCGAGACCCTGTTGGGCGACTTCACGACCTATATTCCCACCAACGTTATCTCCATCACCGACGGGCAGATCTACCTGGAGACCGATCTGTTCAACGCCGGCATCCGCCCGGCCCTGAACGTGGGCATCTCCGTCTCTCGGGTTGGTGGCGATGCTCAGACCAAGGCTATGAAGGAGGTGGCGGGCAAGCTCAAGACGGACATGGCCCAGTACTACGAGTTGGCCGCTTTCGCCCAGTTTGGCTCTGAGTTGGATAGGGCCACTCGTGAGCAGTTGGATCGAGGCCAACGCATCACCGAGATCCTCAAGCAGCCCCAGTACGTGCCGATGCTCCTGGAGCAGCAGGTCATGGTTATCTACGCTGTGACCAATGGTTTCCTGGATCACGTGCCAGTCGGAGAAGTGACTGACTGGGAGAGCAACTTCCATCGTTTCATGTCCGACGTGCATCCTGAGATAGGTCAGGCCATCGCTACTCAGAAAGAGCTCCCCGATGAGCTGATGGAGGCTTTGGACGGGGCGATTCAGGAGTTCGACGGGAACGCGGTAAAAGTAGTGAAAGAAGAAGAATAGTCGGCTGGTCAGATGGTCGGATGGTCGAAAGATACACCTGACCAGGGACCACCTGACCACTTGACCAAGGACCAAAGTGAGGGGGTCTCAGTTGGCCACACTTCTTGAGATTCGCAGGCGCATCAAAAGCGTCAAGAACATCGGGCAGGTCACTCGTGCCATGCAGGCGGTGGCGGCTTCCAGGATGCAGCGAGCCCAGGCTCAGGTAAAGGCCACCCGTGTCTACGCCGAGAAAGCCTGGGAGGTGCTCACCCACCTGGCTGCCCAGGGGAAGGAGGGTGAGGAGCTCCACCCTCTGCTCCAGGTCCGTCCCTTGCACACCGTCGTCCTGGTGTTGCTGACGGGCGATAGAGGGTTGTGTGGAGCTTTCAATCACAATATCATCATGAAAGCCGTGGACTTCATAGAGGCGAGTGAGCGGCCGGTCAAGTTGATCACCGTGGGGCGCAAAGGGCGGGATTACATGTTGCGCCGAGGCGAGGACATCGTGGCCGAGTTCACCGGCATCCCCGACCAACCCAGGTTGGTGGATGTAACCCCCATCGCCAGGGTCGCCATCGTCGGCTTTCTGGAGGGCCGTTTCGACCAGGTGTGTCTGGCCTATAGTGATTTTATCAGCGTGCTCAACCAGCAGCCGACGGTCAAGCGCCTTCTGCCTATCATGCCGGCTGAGGTCGAGACTCAGGCTATGGGCGAGTACGTAGAAGGTGTTCGGCTCCCGTCAGCGATTGAGTACATCTATGAACCCGATCCTCGTTCTATCCTGGACCAGGTGCTACCGCGATTTACCGAACTCCAGATCTACCAGGCGGTCCTGGAGTCCATCGCCAGCGAGCACAGCGCTCGCATGGTGGCCATGCGCAACGCTTCTGACAACGCCGAGGAGCTGGTGGGGGGTCTAACACTGGAGTTCAACAAGGCCCGGCAGCGGGCCATCACCCTGGAGATCATGGACATCGCCGGCGGCGCCGAGGCCCTGGCCCAGGCGCGGGCATATAGCGGTTTTCATGTGGGTTTGATACAGTAACCGCAGTACGTAAACCAGCCCT
>CAZVCJ010000052.1:0-24145 GCA_964625745.1 uncultured Anaerolineae bacterium
ACAGCTCAGGGTAAAGGGGCGCGTTCTCTGGCAGATAGCCGATGCGCTTCTGCACCTCCAGGGTGTCGGTCAGCACGTCCAGGCCGTCCACCGTCGCCTGACCCTCGTCCGGTTGCAGGAAGCCGGTCAGCACCCGCATCATCGTCGTCTTGCCCGCCCCGTTGGGCCCCAGCAAGCCGATGATCTCTCCGCTCTCCACGCGAAACGAGACCCCGCTGAGCGCCTGGGTCGAGCCATACGATTTGCTCAAGTTGGTCACTTCAATCATATCGCTTCTACCTCCGGAAACTCATCATAAAAAGGTCGCTTGGCAGCGACGGGGAAAATTATACACCCACTTCCAAAATCGTGCAAGCTGATGCGTGGCGGATTTCAATTGAGGACGGATTAGCTGTTGATCATATCAGGAATGGAAATTTTGGAGCAGAGCGGACTCCCACGCCCGGAATCGGCGGTCCTTCGACAAGCTCAGGACAGGCGTGGGAGCCGCCCCCGCTATCATCTTCCATCTACCAAGTATACCACATTTTTGTTAGAAAAACGTGAAGAGAATGTTAGAGTTTTGTTAGAGTTTTGTTAGAGTTGGTTTGGGCTCTCGCCTCGTTTGGTGATGGCAAAGCCACTTGTGCAGTTGACGCAGGAGGGTTTTTGTAATATACTATTGAGAGTGATTAGCCGATCTTTGAAGTAAGCTGTCAAGCGTGGCGACGGGCGAGCGAGGCTTGTTGAAGAACTGTCTTGTTCTTCAGGACGATACTGTCTTGGGGGGTGGCAGGAGAGATGTTTTGGAATTGGCTCTTGCAGTTACTTAGCTTTACAGGCGTAAAAGATGTTTCTGTATGGCAGGATGTTTTGTTTGGAGTCCTGCTAATCCCTGTAGCAATTCAAGTTGGAGGGGCCCTCGCTGGTTGGCTGCGTAACAAAAGACCACTAAGACTTCTTTTGAAAGGCTGTTTATCCAACGATGCCGAGGTCCTGATTTTTCTTTCTCAGCTGTCTGCCCTAGATGACAACGGACAAATAGATGGTAATCCGAAATATGTGATCAGATATCCAAGCCCAAAGCCTACTGACAAAAGCTGTCTCGATCGCGATTATAGACAGAATATTGACCCTGTCTGGCCAGAAGCAGACGGTGAATGTCTGGCTGATATTTACAATGTCTTGGGAAGAGCTGGGAAGGTGAGGAGTATTCATGTTGGCAATCTTATCAGTGAGTGGAGCGAATGGTCCAAGCCAACGTTTTCTATTGGTTTTAACCCAAGAACTCACAAGCTCATTGAGAAATGCGACCCTATATACTTTGACATCGATATCAATGAGTCTGGTTCTAGGGAGCTTGGAATAGAGGGGTGTGATACCAAGTTAGACTCCGTGATGCCCAACGATGCTGCTGTGCTCCAGAAGACTTTTCTGAAGAATAACAGCACCCCCGTGTTCATATTGGCTGGGCTAGGCACCACAGGGACTGGTGCCGCCGGCTATTTCCTGCGGGAAAACTGCGTTACCATTGGCAAACTCTACGGCGACAAGCCTTTTTGCTTCTTGCTTAGAGTTAAGATAGATGAAGGATGGACTTCTGTGGTAATGCAGGGCGCATATCCAAAGCCTTCCGCTGCTAGAGTTATTCTCTCCCCGGCTGCGTATTTCCGATTCTTCCGAAAGGCTATATCTGATTAGACCATAGAACTAACCACGCCCCGTGAACGGGTTAGTCTCACATCGAAGCCACTGATCGGCTGATTGACCAGATCGTGTATAAGCTGTGTGAGCTGACGGAGGAGGAGATTACGGTGGTGGAGGGTTTGGATCACGAATGACACGAAAGGAAAGGCGCGAAAGGGTTTCGTGCTTTCCGTGGTTTTTCACTTGTTTCGTGATCCAAAGCACCGACGCGCAGACTGACGCGCTGGTGTATGAGTTGTATGGGTTGACGGGAGAAGAGAGCGAGACGATGCAGTTAGGGATTTGAATCACGGAAACACGGAAAGACGGAGAGCACGGAAGGGGCGTTTCCGTGCTTCCATGTCTCCGTGCCCCCGTGATTCCAGGAGTTTTGTAAGCTATGAACGATGACCTCGTGCACATCACAGACACCGTGTCCATCCCCATGTCAGAGCTGCACTTTCGGTTTGCCCGCAGCAGCGGGCCGGGCGGCCAGCACGTCAATCGCTCCGCTACCCAGGTGGAGCTGCTGTTCGACGTGGCCGGCTCGCCCAGCCTCGACGAGACGCAGCGGCAGCGAGTGCTCAGGAAGCTGAGGTCGCGCATTGACAAGGAGGGCATTCTGCACCTGTTCTCTCAGGAGACCCGCAGCCAGCTCCGCAACCGGGAAGAGGTGGTGGGCCGCTTTCAAGAGCTGATGCGTGAGGCGCTGCACGTTCCCAAAAGGCGGCGGCCCACCCGCCCCACGCGGGGTGCGCGGGAGCGGCGGCTGGAGGGGAAGCGCCGTCGCAGCGAGGCCAAGCGAGACCGTCGCCCCGTGCCGCCCGATGCGGATTGACTTTGTGAGAAACCAGGTTTTTGGCAAAAACCTGGTTTCTGAGTAAACATTTAGGAGGCTTCAATGAGCGAGCAAATGACATCCATGGATCTTGCGCCAGGCTCCCTCAAGACCTGGTTCCTGGAAATCAGAGGGCCGTTTCTGGCGCTGAGCCTGGTGCTGGCGCCCATCGGAACGGCCATTGCCTGGCACGATGGGAGCTTCAATCTGGGGTACTTCTTGCTGGCCTGGGTGGGGGCGATCCTGGCCCATGTAGGCGTCAACGTATTCAACGAGTACTTTGACTACCAGAGCGGGCTGGATTTTGAGACGCAAAAGACACCCTTCAGCGGGGGGAGCGGCGTGCTGACCGCCGGCCTGATCGAGCCGAGGAGGGCCTACCTGTTGGGAGCGACCTGCCTCTTCATAGATGCGGTGATCGGGATCTATTTCGTCATCGTCCAGGGCTGGGGTCTGCTGCCGGTGATCTTGCTGGGAGGGCTGTTTGCCTACTTCTACACGCCGTACATCTCTCGCTGGCGGATCGGTGAAGTGGCGGCCGGGTTGGGGCTGGGCTCGCTGGTGGTGCTGGGGGCCTACTTCGTGCAGACGGGGCAGTATACCTGGGAGGTGCTCGTCACCTCGCTGGCGCCTGGGTTCCTCACCGCCAACCTCCTGCTCCTCAACGAGTTCCCAGACGTGGAGGCGGACAGGCAGGTCGGGCGGCGCAACCTGGTGATGGCCCTGGGGAGGAAAAGGGCGGCCTGGCTGTACACAATCTTGATGGTGTGCACCTATCTCAGCATCGTGCTGGGAGTGGTTTTCAGGCTCATGCCCTGGCCGGCGCTGGTCGCCCTCCTGACCATACCCCTGGCGAGGAAAGCCATTCAGGGCGCGTTGCAGCACTACGACGACATCGCGCAGCTCGTCCCTGCCCTGGCAGCCAACGTGATGACCATCCTGACCACCGATGCGCTGCTGACGGTGGGCTACGTGCTGGCAACTGTGTTCGGCATCTGAGCACCGTAAAAGAAAGGAGCCACATAGAGACATGACTTCAACCCAAAGTTCCAATGTCAGGCGGTCGCAAGGAGCAACGACCAAACGCCAGTCTCGCCGCCGCTGGTTCGTCGTGGTTGTCTTCTTCGCTTTCATGCTTCTGCACCAGGCCGACAAGCTGCTCATCAGTCCCCTGACCACTCCCATCATGGAGACTTTCGGGATCAACGAGGCCCAGATGGGGGCGGTGTTTACCGGGGCCCTCATCGTGGGGGCCATCCTCTACCCGGTGTGGGGCTATCTGTACGACCGCTACACTCGGCCCAAACTATTGGCGTTGGCCTCGTTCATCTGGGGTTCCACCACCTGGCTCAGCGCCATCGCTCCCACCTACCCCTCATTCCTGCTCACGCGGGCCTCGACTGGCGTTGACGACTCCAGTTACCCCGGCCTGTACAGTCTGGTCTCCGACTATTTTGGCCCAGCCGTGCGCGGGAAAATCTACGGCTTGCTGCAACTCTCCGCACCCCTGGGGTACATGCTGGGGATGATCCTGGCCACGCTCCTGCGCGACGTGATCGGCTGGCGCGGGGTGTTCTACCTGACTGGCTCCCTGGGCATTGTGCTGTCGGTGGTCATCTTCTTCGGGGTGCGCGAGGTCGCCCGGGGCAGGAGCGAACCGGAGTTGGCAGACCTGGAGGAGATTGAGGTACATCGTTTCAGTTGGGAGATCGCCCGGGGGTTGTTTCGCAAGCGGAGCCTGCTCCTGCTCTTTGTCCAGGGATTCTTCGGCGTCTTTCCCTGGAATGTGATCACCTACTGGTTCTTCCGCTATCTGGAAACAGAGCGCGGCTACAGCGCGGACGCGGTTCTCATGACTATGGTGGTGGCGGTGCTGGTGCTGGCTGTGGGGTACTTCCTCGGCGGGGCGGTGGGCGACTTCTTGTTCAAACGCACCCGGCGGGGGCGGGCACTGGTAGCTGCTACGGCTGTGCTGCTGGGGGCCGTCCTGCTCTACTTCGCCATGAGCGTGCCGATGGAGAACCAGTCCCTGTTCCTGGTCATGATCAGCCTGACCGCTCTGTTCATTCCCATTTCCTCGCCCAACGTCATCTCCACGGTCTACGACATCACCCTGCCCGAGGTGCGCTCCACGGCGGTGGCCGTGCAGTACTTCATCGAGTCAGCCGGCGCAGCCACGGCTCCCCTCCTGGCCGGGCTCATCGCCGTGCGCTCTTCCCTGCACTATGCCATCCTCATCGTCTGCGAGAGCGCGTGGGTGCTGTGCGCCATCTTCCTCGTCGTGGTGGCCTACCTGGTGCCACACGACATTGCGGCCTTGCGCCAGGCCATGCGTCAGCGGGCGGAGGATGAGGCAACGAGGTAATGAGGAACGAGTAACGAGGGGTTAACCTGATGGCAACAGTAGAGGAGAATCTGATGCAAATCGAACAACCTCAACCTCATTCCGTTCCCTGGACCGCCCGCGATGTCTGGCTGGGGGTTATTGCCTTGGTCCTGTGGTTGGCCCTTTCTGTTGTTGTCTCGGTCGTGGTTAGCCTCCTTTCGCTGGACGTGGACGTGGGATTGATGATCAGCTTGGCGGAACTGCTGCTGTTGGTACCGATCTGGTGGTTGACGGTGCGGAAATACAGGGTTGGATGGAGAGCTTTGGGCCTGCGGAGTTTCAAAGGAAGGATGGTCGGCCTGGGGTGTGGCCTGATGATTCTCTCCTCCATGTTCAACCTCTTCTACAGCCTCTTTCTGGCCCTCTTTGGTTTGCGGACGCAGGTTGATTTGGTCCCCATTTTCGTCGAGCTATCCTCCCCCTGGTGGCTGTTGGTAGGGGGAGTGATCGTTGCACCGGTGGCAGAGGAGGTGTTCTTCAGAGGATTCGTCTTTGCCGGCTTGCGCCAGCGGTACGGCTGGAAGAAGGCAGCCTTCATCAGTGCCGCCCTGTTCGCCGTGATCCACGTAACACCGACCGCCATGATCCCCGTTTTCATCCTGGGCTGCATCTTTGCCTATCTTTACCATCACAGCAACTCCATTTGGCCCGCCATTCTGATGCACGTCTCCACCAATGCCCTGGCGCTGGGAGTGGCGTATATGTTGGCTAACACCAGCATACCTGTGTAGCTGGAGTTTGGATACAGTGAAAGAAACCAGGTTTTTCGTTCGAGAGTGCTTGTCAGGGCATCGAAAATGCGCACACTAGCGCCTGTCTTGGATGCGTAGAATTCAAAAACCTGGTTTCTGGCTGGTCTGTCATGCGAGGTGGTCTCATGAGAAAGCTCCGTAATCTCTTTTCTTTTGTCCTCTTGCTTTGCCTCGTCGCTCTGATTGGCGGCGGTTCGGCCAGCGCTGCCGACATCCCGCGGGTGGCAAGCGAGTGGCCTTGCAAATGCGGTGGCGAGTGCTATGGCTGCCCCCACGACGTGGATCACGATTGTGTCATTAACGTCGTGGACATCATGGTCGTAGCCAGCCGCTGGGGTTGCCAATGCGGTGACGAGTGCTACGAAGCTCGGTACGACTTCGATGATGACTGTGACATTGACATCGTGGACATCATGGTCGTAGCCAGTCGCTGGCGGTGCGAATGTGGAGATGAGTGCTACGACTGCACCATCTGGCAGCCATCGGGCATAACCCCCTGGCAGTTGCAGTTTACCGACCTGCCAGTTGACCAGTCATACGACGTGGTCATGTACGACGTTGACCTGTTCGACAACGATGCCAGCGTGGTGGCCTCACTGCACGCCCAGGGCCGCGTGGTCATCGCCTACTTCAGCGCCGGCTCCTGGGAAGACTGGCGGCCAGATGCCGACGATTTTCCAGACTCCGTGAAGGGCGCCAACAACGGCTGGCCCGGCGAGAAGTGGCTGGACGTTCGCCAGCTCGACGTCCTCGGCCCGATCATGGAGGCCAGGATGGACCTGGCTGTCCAGAAGGGCTTCGATGGCGTCGACCCAGACAACGTGGACGGCTACGACAACGACACCGGCTTCAACATCACCTACGACGACCAAATCGCCTACAACGTCTTCCTGGCCAACGCCGCTCACCAGCGCGGCCTGTCCGTCTGTCTGAAGAACGACCTCGGTCAGGTGGTTGACCTGGAGCCCTACTTTGACTGGGCGCTCAACGAGGAGTGCTACCACTATAGCGAGTGTGACGAGTTGCTGCCCTTCATTGACGCTGGCAAGGCCGTCATGCACGTCGAGTATGACAGCCCCACCAGTGCTTTCTGCTCGTGGAGCAACGCGCACGATTTCAGCTCCATGAAGAAGAGGCTGGATCTGGATGCCTGGATGGATCCGTGCTGGTAGGGGAACGGCTGTTGCTCCAGAGATGTTGCGACTGCCCAGGCGGAAGAAGTCTTATAGGAGAGTCAAGAATATGCAAGAAGAATCTGAATACAATCGCATGTCTGCACCGCGCTACACCGGAATCGCGACCTTCATGCGTGCGCCGCTGGTTCGCGACCCGTCTAAGTTGGATATCGCACTCATCGGTGTGCCGTTCGACGGCGGAGTAGAAAACCGTCCCGGCCAGCGTCATGGGCCGCGCGAGATTCGCAACATGTCGAGCTTGATGCGCACCATCCATCATGTCACCAGGGTCAACCCGTACGAGCTTTGCCGTGTCGCTGACATGGGCGACGTTCCAATTACTGACGCTTTTAATCTTGAGGCGAGCCACGCCAATATCACGGAGTTTTACCGCCAAGTGCACGCCGCAGGCGTCGTACCGCTGAGTGCGGGGGGCGACCATTCGATCAGCCTGCCGATTTTACGCGCGATTGCCTCGGAGCGGCCCGTTGGCATGGTCCATATAGATGCTCACACCGACACCTGTGACGAGGAATTGGGCTCTAGATTCACCCATGGCACACCCTTCCGTCGGGCTGTGGAAGAGGGGTTGCTTGATCCCAAGCGGACGGTGCAGATCGGCATCCGGGGTGCCCAGAATTCGGAGGAAGGATGGACTTTCTCTCTTGAATCTGGCATGCGAGTCATCTTCATTGAGGAGTTCACCAGGCTGGGTGTGGAGGCAGTGATTGCCGAGGCTCGGCGTGTGGCAGGAGGTGGCCCCACCTACATCTCCTTCGATGTAGACAGCCTTGACCCGGCATTCGCTCCTGGTACCGGGACACCGGAGGTTGGTGGGATCACCACCATTGAGGCGCAGGCGCTGTTGCGGGGCCTACGTGGTCTCGATTTGATCGGCGGCGATGTGGTCGAGGTGTCACCGCCGTTCGATCCCTCAGGGAACACCGCACTGGTCGGGGCCACGATGATGTATGAGATTCTATGCATCCTGGCTGAGACCGTCGCTCGACGCAAAAAAGCGAGAGGGAAGGCGGCCTGACCCAGAAGTCTCAGGCCGAGAGCAGGCTCCCAGTGCTTCCGGGTGACTGGAGGTGCTGATGCGGAGTGTCCCCAAGAATGGAGAGCAAAGCAGCAGATCGTAGAAAAGCCGCCTGCGTCAACCGCGCATGTGGCTTTCTTGTTATTGCCAAACGAGCCGAAACCTGGTATACTTATCTAGCAGCCAAGCTGACAGCACCACGCGGTTGGCGCCGAACGGGTGGACAGCGGGCGTTACTGGCGGCGTAAGGCATCATGGCCCCCACGAAGGACGTTTTCTGGTCAAAGGGCGCTACACTGGCGACTTTGGCGGTGTCTACCTGCACCGGGGGCTGTCGCTGATGGAGTGCGTGATGCCGTGGTTGGTGGTACGGCGTAGGAGCACGCGATATGAAAGACCTCTCAGGTATTTTTTGACGACCAGAGGAGGAAGGCAGGATGACCGAGATTGAGTTGCTGAGTCTGATCGCCTCGGGCGAATCGGAGACAGTAGAGTTCAAGCGAGAGATGGATAGGGCCGAGCGATTGGCGAAAGAGTTCGTGGCGTTAGCCAACCGACAGGGTGGGGTTGTGCTCATCGGCGTGGATGACGACCACACTGTCTACGGCGTGACGCTGCAGCCGGGCTACGAGGAGTGGATCGCTGATGTGAGTGCGCAGACGATTGACCCGCCACTTCCATTGACCTGCGAAGAGGGAACTGTGCAAGACAAGACAGTGCTGGTGGTGCGCGTACCCCGCGGCCCCCACAAGCCCCATTGCGTTCGCGAGGGCGAGCACAGATGCACTGTTTACATCCGTCATGGCACAACCAGCCGCCCTGCTACCCGCGAAGAGATTGGTAGCCTCTATCGAGAAGGGGCTGTACTCGATTTTGACATCTCGCCCGTCCCCAGGGTCACGCTGGCTGATTTAAATACGGACCTCATTGAGGAATATGTACACAACAAACTGGGCATCAGCCCGGACGAACTTCCTGTTGACCTGACTCAGCAGTTGACCAGTTGGAAAATTCTCGTTGAGCAAGTGGGAGAGCGCAGGGTGACCTTCACTGGAATGCTCTTCTTCGGCGACCAGCCCGGCGACTTTCTGCCCCAGGCACGTTTGTGGCTTAAACGCTTTAAGGGGCTCACTACCGACGAGTGGTACCCTGGTAAAGAGATCGACGCACCGGTTCCCCAGGCCATCGAAGAAGCAGTGGAATACATCAAGCTCTACACTGTGGTCGAGGAGGTGAGAGGACTCAAGCGTGTGCAGAAGGCCGAGTACATCGAAGAAGTGGTGCGAGAGGCATTGGTGAACGCCATTGCCCACCGCAATTATGTACGTCGTGGATCACGCATTCACATCTCTGTGTTCGATGACCGGATCGAGATACGCAGTCCTGGGCCACTGCCTAATGGAGTGACAGTGGAGAACATGCGCTACGGTGTTCAGGTCACCCGCAACCCAACCATCGTGCGCTATCTGCGGGCTTATGGCTACTGGGAAGGAGACGGCCTGGGGGTGCCACGAATGATTAGACTATGCCGGCTCAACGACATTCGCGAACCCGATTTCACCCTGGTAGGGGATGATCTGGTGGTGACCATTTATTCGAGGCGATACAATGAATTTCACGAATCAGCCATTCGTGCCCGCTACATGCGCGATCCCCTGCCGGTGCGTCTGGGTGGCCTGGCCGCCGACCTGGCCCGTATCGCCTCGTTCTCGCAGAATCCGGCCAACCTGGCGACTGTAGCAGACCCGATGGCAGAAATGTGAGGGCTGCACGATGCCTTCTGCCAACGTCGTGACCAAGCCAACTCCCATGGCCTGATGGGAGATGGTAACAAGAGCCACCTGCGTTGACCGCGCCAGGTGGCTTTCTTGCTATTGCCAAACGAGACGAAATCTGCTATACTTTATCCAGCCAGCAAGTAGAAGTGGGGTCTAATCGGGGGAGGGCATCACCGCCATGAAGCCCGAAGAGAAAGCCAGGCAACGCATTGATAAGCTGCTCGACGCCGCAGGCTGGAGCGTGCAGAGTATGTCGCGGCTCAATCTCAGCGCTTCGCTGGGCGTGGCGGTTCGTGAGTTTCCCGTGGAGTCAGGCTTTGCCGATTACGTGCTGTTTGTGGATCGCCAGGCGGTTGGGGTGGTCGAGGCCAAGCCCGAAGGCACAACCCTGAGCGGCGTGGCCGAGCAATCTGCTGCGTACATCACGAGCTTTCCCGCGCACATTCCCCACGTCCGGCTTCCCCTCCCTTTTGCCTACGAGAGCACAGGAATTGAGACCTTCTTCCGAGATGAGCGAGACCCTGAAGCCCGTTCGCGCCGGGTGTTCGCCTTCCACCAGCCGGAGACGCTCCAGGAGTGGCTTTCGCAAGAGGATACGCTGCGAGCGCGGCTCCAGCTCATACCGATGCTGAACACCAAGGGGCTGCGCGATTGCCAGGTTGAAGCCATCGTCCGCCTGGAGAGATCGTTCGCCCAGGCTAAGCCACGGGCGCTCATCCAGATGGCGACGGGCAGCGGCAAGACCTACGCCGCGGTGAGTTTCATCTATCGCCTGATCAAGTTCGCGGGCGCCAGACGCGTGCTCTTTCTGGTGGATCGCAACAACCTGGGACGCCAAACGCTGCGGGAGTTCCAGCAGTACGTGACCCCCGACGATGGCCGAAAGTTCACCGAGCTCTACAACGTGCAGCACCTGACCTCCAACGCCCTCGACCCGGTCAGCAATGTGGCGATTACGACCATCCAGCGACTCTACTCCATGCTCAAGGGTGATCCCGAATTCGACGCCGAGATCGAGGAGCACTCTCTGTTCGAGATTGGGCCGGAGGATGTGCCGCCCAGGGAGGTCGTCTACAACCCCCAAACCCCCATCGAGACCTTCGATTTCATCGTCACCGACGAGTGCCACCGTTCTATCTACAACCTCTGGCGGCAGGTGCTGGAGTACTTCGATGCTTTCATCATTGGCCTGACGGCCACTCCCTCCAAGCAAACCCTCGGCTTTTTCAACCAGAACCTGGTCACGGAGTACAGCCACGAGCGGGCCGTGGCCGATGGGGTGAACGTCGGCTACGAGGTCTATCGCATCAGCACGCAGATCACCGAGCGGGGCAGCACGGTGGAAGCCGGCTACTACATTGACAGGCGGGACAAGCTCACCCGTCAGACCCGCTGGGAGTTGCTGGACGAAGAGCTGGAATACACAGCCCGTCAATTGGACCGGGACGTGGTGGCCGAGGATCAGATTCGGACGATCATCAGGACGTTCAAGGAGCGGCTGCTGGCCGAGATCTTCCCTGGCCGCAAAGAAGTGCCCAAGACGCTGATCTTTGCCAAGGATGACTCCCACGCCGAGGACATCGTCCACATCGTGCGGGAGGAGTTTGGCAAGGGCAACGAGTTCTGCAAGAAGATCACCTATCGCTCTGGCGAGAAGCCCGAAGACCTGATCGCCAGTTTCCGCAATTCGTATTTCCCCCGCATCGCGGTGACGGTGGACATGATCTCCACTGGTACTGACATCAAGCCGTTGGAGTGCCTGCTGTTCATGCGAGGCGTCAAGTCCAGGGTGTATTTTGAGCAGATGAAGGGGCGGGGAACGCGCACCATCCTGCCCACCGATTTGAGAGCCGTCACGCCCGACGCCGCTCACAAGACCCATTTCGTGATCGTGGACGCGGTGGGGGTGTGCGAGGACGACAAGACCGACAGCCGTCCCCTGGAGCGCAGGCGCAGCGTGGCCTTTGACAAGCTGATCTGGAACGTGGCGGCGGGAGTCCGAGACGAAGACACCCTGTCCTCGCTGGCGGGCAGATTGGCCCGACTGGATCGGCAGATTGACCCTAAAGATCGCCAGGCGATTGAGGCTGTCGCCAGCGGCAGGACCCTGAGGCAACTCATCAACGACCTGCTGGATGTGGTGGACCCGGACATGCAGGTAGCGAACGCCAGGGAGATGTTTGAGACGAAAACGCCAACCCCGCAACAGGTGGAGCAAGCCACGGAGAAACTGGTCAAAGCCGCCTGTGCGCCCTTTGACGATCCCGACCTGAGAAACACCCTGATCGAGGTCCGGCAGCGCCAGGAGCAGACCATTGACACCGTCAGCGCGGATACGGTGCTGATGGCGGGTTTCGACGATCAGGCCAGGGAGAAGGCGCGCACCGTCGTGGACACCTTCCAGCAGTTCATTGAGGACAACAAGGACGAGCTGACGGCGCTGCAGATCATCTACAGCCAGCCCTACCAGTTGCGGCAAGTGACCTACGAGCAGATCAAAGAGCTGGCCGAGGCCATCGAGAGGCCGCCCTACCATCTGACCCAGGAGCAGTTGTGGCGGGCCTACCAGCAGTTGGAGCAAGCCAGGGTGCGAGGGGCGGGGCCGCAGAAGCTGCTGACCAACATCGTCTCCCTGATCCGCTTCGCCATTGGGCAGAGCGAGGTATTGGAACCCTTCCCCCTCACCGTGGAGGCGCGCTTCCATCTCTGGCTGGCGGAGCAAGTGGAGGCTGGCCGCCAGTTCACCCCGGAGCAGATCGAGTGGCTGACCCGCATCAAAGACCACATCGCCACCAGCCTGCGCATCGAGATGGAGGACTTCGAGTACACCCCCTTCCACGAGATGGGCGGCCCGGTCAGGGTGTACCAGCTTTTTGGGACGGACTTGGCGAGCATCATGGGAGAGCTTAACGAGGTGTTGGTGGCATGACGGAAGAGAGAAACGGCTTGCCTGAGCTGCCCCAGGGCTGGGTGTGGACGACGATTGGAGAAATAACCCAACCGATTGAGAAGGTTCAACCCAAGGAGAATCCAAATACCCAATTCACTTATCTCGATATCTCCTCAATTGACAATCAGCTCAATAGAGTGGTGGAGCCAAAGACATACTACGGTTCTGAAGCCCCCTCCCGAGCACGTCAATTGATTCGGGCAAATGATGTCTTGTTCTCGACCGTTCGAACTTATCTGAAGAACATCGCTTTAGTGCCTGAAATCTGCGATGGGCAAATAGCCTCAACAGGTTTCTCCGTGTTACGTGGTGAATCGGGAATTTCATCGAAATACCTGTTCTACTACTCGCTTACGGATCCATTCTTAACCGCTCTGAGCAAACTGCAAAGGGGTACGAGCTATCCAGCAGTTAGAGACAGCGATGTTCGTGCTCAGCCTATTCCACTTCCCCATTTCGCCGAGCAGAAGCGCATCGTCGCCAAGATCGAGGAGCTGTTCACCCAACTGGACGCGGGCGTGGTGGCGCTGGAGAAGGCTAAGGCGCAGTTGCGGCGCTACCGCCAGGCGGTTCTCAAAGCGGCGGTGGAGGGGGAGCTGACCAGGGAGTGGCGAGGGGCGCATCGGGGGGAGCTTGAGCCGGCGTCGGTGTTGTTGGAGCGCATCCTTGAGGAGCGGCGGGCTAAGTGGGAGGCGGAGCAACTAGCCAAGATGGAGGCCAAGGGCAAGAAGCCTAAGAGTGACAGATGGAAACAGAAATACAGAGAGCCTTGGAAACCTGATACAGATGAGCTGCCCCAACTTCCAGCAGGTTGGACCTGGACTAGCTTTGAGGAAGTTGCAGAGGCAATTCCCTATGCCCTAAAGGCTGGGCCTTTTGGCTCATCTCTCAAAAAGGAATACTATGTGCCCAAAGGGTACAAAATCTACGGCCAAGAGCAGGTCATTCGCGGAGACCCATTCTATGGGGATTACTACATAGATGACGAACGATATGGGAAGCTCAAGTCATGTGCTGTGAAGCCGGGTGACATACTTATCAGCTTGGTTGGCACTATTGGTAGGGTTTTGATCCTCCCCGAAGGAATAGAACCTGGCATCATCAATCCACGTCTTGTGAAGCTGAGCTTAGACAAAGGGCTTGTTAACGGCAAATACATCAAGACCTATCTAGAGTCCTCCAGCGTGCGTCACTATTTTTCTCTTTCATCCCACGGCGGGACGATGGATATCTTGAACTTAACCATGTTGAAAGCATTGCCCATCGCCATTCCTCCGTTGGGGGAGCAGCAATTAATTGTGGATGAGGTTGAACGCTGCATTTCAATTGCCGATGAACTGGACAGAGTGGCGGACCAAAGCCTGAAGCGAGCAGAGCGGCTGCGCCAGAGCATCCTCAAAAGGGCCTTTGAGGGCAAGCTGGTGCCGCAGGATCCCAGCGATGAGCCGGCCTCCGTGCTGCTGGAGCGCATCAAGGCGGAGAAGGCGCGGCGGGAGGGGAAGGGGAAGGGCAAGAAGAGAGGTCGGAGGAGGAAACGGCCACGACAGTTGGAGTTGTTCTGAAGCCCCAGGCCACTGTCTGATTAGTGTGCAAGATCAATCGTAGGGGAGAGTCTGCACTTGTCCCGGATCAGCGAGGAGCAAATATGGTTACCTTGAATTGGATCGATGCAACTGACTTAAATCTCTGGGCCAACCGACGCGCTGCCCAAGGTCGGCTACCACAAGTTGTGCGTCGTCTTGTGCACGCCACCGTTGAGCGGCGTCACTGTCACCGAGTCAGCTTCCGAGCCGGCGAAGGCGTACAACTCGGTGGTTGGGACGGCCTAGTAAAAGTATCTGAGGGTAATGCTTTCGTGCCTGATGAAGTCTCCGCATGGGAACTAACAACAGCCCAAGATAGTAAGGGCAAGGCGGACGACGACTATCAAAACCGTTGCAGAGACCCTTTGGAAGTGAACCCTTCTGAGACCACATTTGTATTCGTTACTGCGCGACGATGGGGAAATAAGGATGAGTGGGCCAAGGAAAAGAGCAGAGAAGGTCCATGGGCCGAGGTGAGAGTGTACGATGCCGATGACTTGGAACAGTGGTTGGAACAGGCTCCAGCGGTTCATGCCTGGTTAGCACGCTTGGTTGGAAAGTATCCAGAGGGAGTACAAGACTTGGGTGATTTCTGGGGTGCATGGAGAGACTCCACCACACCGCCTATGAACGCCGCGTTAGGTCTAGCTGGCAGACAAGAGGCAGTTGAAAGGGTAGAAACTTGGCTAAACGATACTACTTCAAGCCTATCCGTGCAATCCGATTCCCGTGAAGAGTCTATCGCCTTCTTCGCAGCTACGGTTTTCCAAATGCCCGAAGAGGATCGCGTCCCATATCTGGCTCGATGTGTGATCTCACAGAATGAGCAGTCATGGAGACACTTGGTTCCAAGCAGTGAACATCTAATCCTTATACCAACCTTCGACAACCTTGAAGGAGTTGGAAAGGCCGTATCAGGGGGACATCATGTTCTTATCCCACTAGGGAGAGAAACTAGCATCTCTCCTAACACGCTGAGCCTTCCACCTTTGGCCAAAACAGATATCGAACGTGCGCTAATAGATATGGGAATATCGGAAGAACGTGCCCATGCACTTGCGCAGGAATCAAGGCGGGACCTTCTTGTCTTGCGGCGACGGCTTGCTGTTGTTCCTGAGATACACTGTCCTTCCTGGTCGAAGCCCGAGGCAGCACGTCCCCTCGTTCCAGTCTTGCTCGCTGGTGCCTGGGACAATACCAGGGAAGCTGACCGTAAGGCAATTGAGGAAATCGCCCGAAAACCCTATGAGGAAGTTCTGGCAACTCTCTCGCGCTGGGTAAACGAGTCTGATCCACCTGTTCGTCGGGTTGGCAACATCTGGCAGTTAGTATCCCGCGAGGATTCGTGGCATCTGCTCGCTCGGTTTGTGATGCAAGATGATCTTGAGGTGCTTGAGAACGTAGTTCTCTCGGTCTTGGGTACACTCGACCCGCGCTATGACCTGCCCCCCGATCAGCGATGGGCGGCAGGGCTCTACGGAAAGACGCTTCCCCATTCATCCTTTTTGAGGCAGGGTCTTGCAGAAACGCTTGCGTTGCTTGCAACACGAGGAGAAGTATCAGGAATCCAAGATACTATGTCTGCTGAGGACAGGGCTAGGCGTATCGTGTGGAAGCTGTTTAACCTTGCAACCGACTGGCGACTATGGTGTTCGCTTTCCTACTCTCTACCTACCTTAGCGGAGGCAGCCCCTGAGGCTTTCTTGGACGCTGTTGAAGAGGCACTTGTTGGTGAGAGTCCTGTCTTCCTAAATATGTTTGCTCAGGAGGACCCCATGAGCGGGAGCCCCCATACTGGACTTCTTTGGGCTCTTGAGGCGTTGGCCTGGGAACCCGAATACTTAGGCCGAGTAGCATTGATCCTTGCCAAACTCACAAGGCTTGATCCAGGAGGGCAACTCAGCAACCGTCCGCAAAACAGTCTTCGTGCAATCTTCTCGTGTCGACGTCCTCAGACACCAACCACACTTGACCAACGCTTCAAAGTGATCGATATGCTTCTGACACGCGAGCCGGATGTGGCCTGGAAGCTACTCTGTAGCCTCCTTTCAGAAAGCAGCTTTCGTATACCGCTCCGAATCCACCGACCGCATTGGCGGGAATGGGGGTCTAGCTGGAGACCAACGGTTACTTACTCACAATATTGCATCGAAAAGGTTGCCGAACAGATGCTTTCCAATGCCGGTGCCAATGGTAAGAGGTGGTGTGATGTGATTGGTCATATCGCGTCCCTTCCACCCAGATCTCGTGATGAAGCGATCAAAAAATTGCTTGGAATTGATCCTGCTGACATAAAGCCTGACGATCGTCTGGAGTTCTGGAAAAAACTGAGGTTGGTAATCCGTAAGCACCGTAGATTTGCCAATACAGATTGGGCGATGCCTGCGGAAGTAGTGGATAAGTTGCATATAGCTTACCAGAAGTTTGAACCTGATAATCTCATTGACCGCTACATGTGGCTCTTTTCCTCGTGGCCTGAGCTGCTTGACTTTACGAGTGAAGATCGGCAGGTAGAGCAGGACGCAATTGAAAGAGCAAGGGCTGAAGTGGTCACAGAGATCTATACCGTGGCTGGCTTGTCTGCTCTGCTGGACCTGGCAGCGCGTGTTGAACAGCCTTGGCAGGTAGGCTTTGCAATTGCAAAAAGTGAGGTTGCTTCGGATCTAGACTACAGGCTTCTCGACTCAACGCTTGGAAAAGCCGAAGTCGCCCTCACGAACCTAGGTATTGGATTCGTGATTGGGCGTTTTCACGCTGGCGGATGGTCTTGGGCGGAAACAATACTTTCGCCTGAAGGTCCCTGCCAATGGTCTCCACAACAGCAGGCCGATTTTGTTCGGGGTTTGCCATTCGAAAGGCAGACCTGGAGACTGTTGGCAACCTTGGGAGAGGAAACAGAGGCGCTGTATTGGAAGCAGGTTACGGCTTACTGGGCTGCGGGTGAAGATGAATGTGAAGAAGCGGCTCGTATGTTGCTGGCGTACGAACGTCCCTATGCGGCACTGGATGTTGCGTCTTTTGGTTTGGATAGACAATCCGAAACTCTGCCGATGTCAGCACAGCTACTTGCGGATATTCTTGAGCAGGCAGCGACTAAAGACCCAACGACAGAGGAGCCACCATCTGTTTTACAGTCTTTAGGTTACCATGTTGAACGAATCCTGGAAGTGCTGCAAAGGTCCAATGATATTGAGGATACTCTTATAGCCAAATTGGAATGGACCTATCTTCCAATACTCACACATGGCGCATGGCAGCCTCGAATTCTACTTCTACATCGAGAGCTTTCTAGAAACCCATTGTTCTTTGCCCAAGTGGTGGGGTACGTATATCGAGCAGAGGGCGATGAACGGGCAGAAACTGATGAACTCACCGAAGAAATGGTGATTCGCGCTGAGATGGGCTATGAGTTGCTTGAGTCTTGGCACCTGATCCCTGGACTTACCCAAGATGGTAGGGTTGACCTAGAACAGCTTCAAGCCTGGATCATACAGGCGCGTGAAGCTTGTCGTTCGATCAAACGAAGTGTCGTTGGTGATCAACAGATCGGACAGGTTTTGGCCTACGCTCCAGCCGCACCGGATGGGGTTTGGCCTGATGTAGCTGTTCGAGAGGTAATCGAAGAGGTTGCCAGCAAGGATATCGAGACAGGAATCTACATCGGTGTACACAATAGACGCGGTGTTGTCACTAGGGCTATCGGTGAAGGTGGAAAGCAGGAGAAAGAACTTGCCGAAACATATCGCAAGTATGCCAAAGCTGTCGGTGACTCGTGGCCTCGAACCGCCGCGCTGTTGCGCAAGATTGCCGACAGCTATGAGTCTGAAGCTCGCAGCGAAGACATACACGCAGAATTGGAAGACTATTGACGGAACTTCCTGTTTTGTATTGATTTTTGGGGGGGAAGCAGTGGAAAGATACACCCCCGAACAGATCCACGATGAGATAGCCCCGCAGGTTAGAGACGGCAAGCTGAGAAACGCTTGAGCCGCATTGTCCCAGGGTTAGTGGTAAAGGAGCAATAGCTGTGACAACCGAATCTGCAACCATCGTCCAACGATTATGGAACTACTGCCACGTCCTGCGCGACGACGGCGTCTCCTACGGCGATTACGTGGAGCAGTTGACCTACCTGCTGTTCCTCAAGATGGCCGACGAGCAAACCAAGCCGCCCTTCAACAAGCCCTCCGCCATCCCCGCTGGCTACGATTGGCCCAGCCTGGCTTCAAAAGACGGTGAGGAGCTGGAGACCCATTACCGCCGCACCCTGGTGGAGCTGGGCAGGGAGAGCGGCATGCTGGGCGTGATCTTCCGCAAGTCGCAAAACAGAATCCAGGACCCGGCCAAGCTGCGGCGGCTGATCGTCATGATTGACTCCGAGACCTGGGTGGGCATGGACATTGACGTGAAGGGGGAGATCTACGAGGGGCTGCTGCAGAAAAACGCCGAGGATATCAAGAGCGGGGCTGGGCAGTACTTCACCCCCAGGCCACTGATCAAGGCGATGGTGGCCGTCATGCGGCCTGAGCCGCGCCAGACCATCTGCGATCCCGCTTGCGGCACGGGCGGCTTTTTCCTGGCGGCCCACGACTACATCTCGCGCCACTACTCCCTCGACCGAGACCAGAAGCGATTCCTCCGCTACGAGACCTTCAAGGGCTGGGAGATCGTGGATAGCACCGCCAGGCTGTGCATCATGAACCTGTACCTGCACGGCATCGGCGGCGAGGAGAGCCCCATCGTGGTGGGCGACAGCCTCATCTCCGACCCCGGCGACCGCTTTGACATGGTGCTCACCAATCCGCCGTTCGGCAAGAAGAGCAGCATCACCATCGTCAGCGAGGAAGGCAAGGCCGCCAGGTCCGCGCTGACCTACGAGCGGCAGGATTTCTGGGCCACCACTTCCAACAAGCAGCTCAACTTCCTGCAGCACGTCAAAACCTTGCTCAGAATCCACGGGCGGGCGGCCATCGTCGTCCCCGACAACGTGCTGTTCGAAGGCGGCGCGGGCGAAACGGTGCGCCGCAAACTGCTCCACGAGTGCGACGTCCACACCCTGCTGCGGCTTCCCACCGGCGTCTTCTACGCCCAGGGCGTCAAGGCCAACGTGCTGTTCTTCGACCGCAGGCCGGGCAGCGAGAAGCCCTGGACAGAGAAGCTGTGGATCTACGACCTGCGCACCAACACGCACTTCACCCTCAAGCAGAACCCGCTGGGGTACGGTGACCTGCACGACTTCATCGCCTGCTACAGTCCCGAAAACCGCCACCACCGCCAGGAAACCGAGCGCTTTAGGGCCTTCGCCTACGACGACCTGATGCAGCGGGACAAGATTAGCCTGGACATCTTCTGGCTGAAGGACGAAAGCCTGGAGGACACCGAAAACCTTCCCGATCCCGACGTGCTGGCCGCGGAGATCGTGGAGAACCTGCAAGCGGCCCTGGAGCAGTTCGAGAGCATTTATGGGGAGTTGGAAGGGGAGTAGATAGAGCTGAAAAAGGCACAAGAGGCAGCAACGGCGGAACCGGAGCAGTTGAGCAAAGCACGGTCGTTGAGGAAGTGACGATGACGAATTGGGAATGGGTCCGGCGGAGTTCACACTGAGCGCAGACGACGTGCTCAGGCAAGCGAGAGGCTACGAAAGGCACGAGCGCTTTCGTGGCCTTTGCCTTCTTGGGATTACAGCCGCTAGGCTGTGAGCCTGAGGTTGTTGAAAGCGGCCCTCTGATTTGCATCTGTCACTCGATTATGGTAGAATAAGCTCATAAATCGGGGGGAGAATTACCGCGAATGGCAGAACATCTATCCTCAACTTATGTGACCCGGCGACTTCATCAACTCGATCTATTCTACTTCACTCCTTCTCTTTTGACCGACCTGCTCAGCCTGGAGCAAAGACAGGCTTACCGCCTGGTGGCCCGGCTGAAGGACGAAGGTCTTGTGGATGAGGTCGAAAAGGGCAAATACCTCCTGCTGGGGCTGGAGCCGGAGCGGGTGCTCTCTAATCCTCTCTTCATCGCCAGTCACCTGGTCACCCCAGCCTACGTTTCCTACTGGTCCGCCTTGCACTACTATGGCTTCACCGAGCAGGTGCCCCTCACCACTTTCGTGGCCACGACGAAGAAAAAGCGCCCTGTGAGCTTCCGCGATTTCCGCTTTCGCTTTGTCCGCATCAAACCACACAAGTTCTTCGGCTACCGCAGGGAGATGCTGGGCGACTTGCCGGTGGTCGTCGCCGACGAGGCCAAGGCCATCGTGGACAGCCTGGATCTCCCGCACTACGCCGGCGGCATCACAGAGATCGCCAAAGCCTTGCGAGCAGCCCTGGAGACTGTGGACGTGCCCACCTTGGTCAGATACGCCAACCGGATGGAGGACAAGAGCCTGGGGTCCCGGCTGGGCTATCTATTGGAAACCCTTGGCTACTCTACGGAGGGGCTCATCAGCTCTATCAGTCCCGTCAAACTGGATCCGAGCCGCCCCCGTATCGGCCGCATGGATTCCCGGTGGCAGGTCGTGGCCAACGTCTCCGAAGCCGAAATGATTCCGCAGGGAGTAGGCTGATGTTGACCAAAGCCCAAATCCAACGCCTTGCCCAGCGGAATGGAGAGTGAACCAATTTCTTTCGCCCATCCACTTTTCACCTAGAAGGCCACGAAAGGCACGAGCGCTTTCGTGGCCTTCGCTTTTTGTGCAGATCAGGCCGCGCTCTCCACCTGCCGACGATAGGCATCCACGTCAACGATGGCGCCTTCCACACGCGCCTTTTCGGCGGCGAAGGCCAGCAGGTGGCTTTCCAGCGAAGCGCGGGCCGAGGTCAGGGGCTCGGATTCCCTCTGGCGCAGGGCGCGCACGAAGGCCCGCATAACCCCCTCGTCGCCGCCGCCGTGACCAGCACGGCCAAGCTCAGGCCGAATGATCTCTACCTTTCCCGTGAGATGATGGTGGATTTTGATCTCGCTGTCGCCGAGGTAAAACTGGCCCAGCAGTGTGGCGCGAGTGCCGTCGTAACGCATGGTGCGGCCTTCCCTGTGGGAATGACCGTGCATGACCAGCACCGCCGAAGCACCGCTTTCCAGCTCCATGTTGACCGTCTGATGGTCCACCACGTCGTTGTCGCAGCGATAGACGCAACGGCCATAGGGCCCGGTCGCCAGCGCGCGACGCCTGGCCTCCGGGCTGGTGTCCTCAGAAATAGTGGAGATGGGCCACTCACGGTAATCGAGGGCTGTATCCAGGCCGGGTATCAACCGGCGGGCCAGGTTCGTGAAGGAGGGGTGGTCGAGATAAAGGCCAGCAGCCAGCCGTTCCAACGCAGAGCGTGAACCCTGTGCCTCCTGCATCAGCGGGATCAGTTCCAGGTACAGGCGCGGGGCAGACCAGGGACACTCCGCCTCATGAGGGCAGCCATCGGTGCAACGCTCAGGGGCGCCAGGCGGGGCGTTCTCGGCGCGGTAATGGAGCAGCGAGCCAAAGGAGCCCAGCCGCTTCACCGGCCCCAGGTTCCAGAACAGGACGTCGAAATCGTGGCAGCATTTGGCCAGGATCATAGGACTGGAGAGGCGGCTGTTGCGCCAGTGGCCTCGCACGTAGGAGTGGGCCGCATGCCAGAAGCTCACGTTTTCGCGGTGCTCGACGGTGATGACGTCGCCCAGGCGGCCTGAGGCGACGATGTCGTGAAGGGTGGAGAAGAAGGGAGTGTAACGGAGAACGTGACAGAGCATCAGGATATGCCCGCTCCGCTCCGCGGTTTGCACCAGGCGCACACAGTCCTCCACTGTAGTGGCCATCGGCTTCTCCAGCAGCACATTGTAGCCGGCTTCCAGCGCGGCGATGGTTGGGCCGACGTGCAGGTCATCCAACGTGCAGATGACGGCCGCGTCGGCCATCTGCACCTGGGACAACAGGCCCTCCCAGGTGCGGAAGCGTCGCTCAGGGGGGATGTGATGGGCCTGGGCGAAGCGGGCCCGTCGGACATCGTGCGGTTCGGCGACGGC
The DNA here is from genome assembly GCA_964625745.1 of uncultured Anaerolineae bacterium. Taxonomy (GTDB): domain Bacteria; phylum Chloroflexota; class Anaerolineae; order VGOG01; family VGOG01; genus CAZVCJ01. The sequence goes on from CAZVCJ010000052.1 coordinate 22,164, forward strand.
GACAAAGCGCATCTCGTCGGGATGCGCCAGGGCGTAAGGCCCATAGGCGTCGTAGCCCCGATTGCCAGCGCCGACCAGGACAGCTTCTATTGGTTGGGTCATGGGTTTGCTCCTCCTGTTGTTGCCAAATGGACCGTAATCCAGTATACTATTTTAGCAGCCAAATGGAAACAAGTCAATGAGGAAGGAGAATCAAATCATGGAACAAACAACGATGCGCTTTCCTGAGGGCTTCCTGTGGGGCACGGCTACCAGCTCCCATCAGGTGGAAGGCAACAACAGTAACAACGACTGGTGGGAGTGGGAGAAGGAGCCGGGACACATCCTCGACGGTCATCGCTCAGAGTTGGCCTGCGACTGGTGGAACCGTGCGGAGGACGACTTCGACCTGGCCCGAGAGATGGGACAGAACGCCCATCGCCTGTCCCTGGAATGGAGCCGCATCGAGCCGCGAGAGGGCGAGTGGGACGACGACGCTATCGCCCGCTATCGGCGGATGCTCGTTGGACTGCGGGAGCGGGGCCTGGAGCCGATGGTCACTCTGCATCACTTCACCAACCCTTTGTGGCTGATGGAAAAGGGCGGCTGGGAGACGGAGGCGGTGGTGCCCCTGTTCGAGCGCTACGTGACCAGGGTCGCCGAGGAGTTGGGGGATCTGGTCGAGCTGTGGAGTGTGATCAATGAGCCTAACGTGTACGCCATCCTGAGCTACGCTGGTAGCCGCTGGCCACCGGGCAAACAAAACCTGCTGCTGGCCTTCAGGGTGCTGAGAAACCTGCTGCTGGCCCACGGCCGAGCCTACCGGGCCATCCATCGCTTGCAGCCCCAGGCTCAAGTGGGGATCGCCCACGCCGTGCGGGTCTTCGACCCTGCTCGGCCGAATTCCCGCCTCGATCGTTGGGCAGCCTCGCTACCGGACCGCATCTTCAACCGGCTTGTTCTCACCGCCTTGACCGAGGGCGTGCTGGCCTTCCCCCTGGCCTTCAATCGCAAGGTGCCAGAACTGGTTGACTCCGTAGATTTTCTGGGCGTCAACTACTACACCAGAGATATGGTGGCCTTCGACGCGAGCCGCCCCGGCGAGCTCTTCGGCCGTCGTTTCTACACCGAGGGGGCGGAGATGAGCGACGGCGGCTACGGCGAGGTATATCCCGAAGGGCTCTACCGTCTGCTCAAGTGGTTGGCCGCCTACGGCAAACCTATCTACATCACCGAGAACGGCCTTCCCGACGAAGACGACGATCAGCGTCCGCGTTTCCTCCTGACCCACCTGGCAGCCACGCATCGAGCCATGCAGGAAGGCGTCCCCGTCAAGGGCTACTTCCACTGGTCGCTGGTGGACAACTTCGAGTGGGCCGAGGGCTGGAGTCTGCGCTTCGGTCTCGTCGCTCTGGACGTTGAGACCCAGGAACGCACCGTGAGGCGCAGCGGCCAGCTCTACAAGGAAATCTGCCAGGCCAACGCCATCACCCAGGACATGGTCGAGCGGTATGCCCCGGAGGTGCTAGATAAGCTGTTCCCTGCCCAAGCTCGCGATGGACCGTTCGGCTGAGGGCTTCGACTGAGCTCAGCCGAAGTCCTCACGACGCGAAGCGCTAGTCCACGCCCGGAACGCGGACTAGCGTCCGCTTGGAGCTTGCAAGAAGCGATTTCGCCGTTCGGTCGAGAGACCCTCGGCGAACAGAGGACTTGTTCCTCGTTGCCTCATTACTCGTTACTCAAGATATTGATCAAGTCTCGGAGCATGGCCGCTGCGGTGGGCCTGGGGTCCTCTTCGTCAATTATGGCCGTGATGGCGCCGTTGATGTCGGTGTGGTAGACGATGCCCATCTGGTGAGCTGTGAGGCGGGCGAGAGGATGGGATAGCTCCAGCCAAGTGGGCCGCACGCTCAGGTCATAGCCGCCGTCTTCCCTCTCAGCTCTGGCGATCAGCTTGATGACCCTACCGCTGGCTGCGGCCTGCTTTAGCTCCTCGGAGCCGA
>CAZVCJ010000053.1:0-24106 GCA_964625745.1 uncultured Anaerolineae bacterium
TTCGCCCGTAGTTTACCACAGGAAGAGAGTTTGTCAAAACCTACCTGAAAAGGTATTAGTCTCTTTATACTCAATACTCAGCGTGGGATAGTTCAATTATGGCGTGAAATAGGTTGACACTTTTGGCACCTTGAAAAATTAAATCCGCTGGGCAGCCACGCCAGGGCGGAATAGCTGGTCCAACACCTCCGCCAGGGAAGGTGCATCCTTCACTCCTGCCAGTTCCAGAGGGCTACTGCCTGCCCGCTTGCCTCGCTCGAACCTGTGGTGATTCCAGTAAAGTTGCAGCAGGGCCAGCAACCATTTGGGCCTGCCGCGGTGAATCTGCAAGTAGGGGCGCAGCCAACTGTGCAAGGACTCGGCCAGGCTGGAGGAGCGATGGAACAGCCCCAAGGTATCCCATACGACGCGCACGACTGAGCGTAGGGCTTCTGGGATGTCCGTGTCGATGTTCAGGTTCAACGCTTGACGATGCTGCCAGGCCCAGATGATGAACGCTTCAGTATCAGCATCCAGACCATCGAGCACTGGCGTGAACTGTTGCTCCAGCCATTCCAGGGGAGCAAGCAACTCCGGTATCTTCTCCTGGAGGTGGTCGACAAAGGCTGTGATGTCCGAGTGGTTGAGCTCCTCGATCAGTTCCAAGGTCGCCTCCAAGGTGGCCCTTGTCTCTGCCACCGAGACCATGCGGTAGGCTGGCGTGATGGGCTCCAATGCCTGGCGGATCTCGCTGAGAAGCCAACACCAGTTGTCGAAGGTCTCAATGGCCTGGGCTTCCTCGACCTCCGCCTGGGGCAACGGCACCTTGATCTTGAGACAACGACCACGTCTACGGATGATGCCCCGCGCCTCCAAGTCGGCCCGGTGAGCGCGCTCAGCAGTCTCAATAGCCTTGTAGGCCGCTCCTTCCAGTCGCCGCGTGAGGCGACGGGCGTCTTGCAGGATGTGAAACAGGTCTGGACGCAGTGGAATGGCCAGTTTTGCTTCACGAACACCTGCTCGAAGCCCAGTGCCGCCGTCACAGGCCAGATCGTGGAACTCGATGCCGCGCTCCACCACATCCAGGTAGGTGATGCCCCAGATGGTTGCGTCACGGGACTCCGTGGACGTCAGATTCACCACCAGGAACGAACGGCCGTCTACCAGCGTGAGGCACGGCTTCCGCCCTTGGAAAATCTCGTCCGCTTCGCCCAAGATGGGAAGCGGCACCGTGATCCCCAGGTTGTAGGCCACGGCCTGTTCGCCAGCCGCCGTGAGCGTCTCGCTGACGTAGCCCACCGAGCGCCTGAGGCCCAAGATCAGATCCAGACCCAGCCGGATATTCCGCACGCTACCGGTCAGGGTGGGCAGGATGGCGATCGTTCGGTCTATGAACGCCTTATTCACCGTCAGCATCGTGACCTGGGCAGGCCGGCCGGCATCGCGAGGGAGCAGTGCCTCAACCATGGCATCCCATGCACGGTCTCGTATCTTGTACAATAGCGTGCGAGAGACGCCGTACAGGCGAGCCAGTTCTGAGACTAGCCCCCGCTGGCGATCAGGCAAAGGAACGAACATCTGCAGTGCTGTGTCAGCACGCTGCTCTGGGGTGAAATCGGGGACGCGATACTCTGCCATTGGAACCTCCTGTCAAAGTTAGGTGTGAATGGCTTCTATTATTCCCGAATCGGCCGTTTGTGGCAAGTCTATGAAGTTGTCAAAGTGTCAACCTATTCTGAACCATCCCCTTCGAGGCTTTACCCTAAAAACTTATGGGTCTTTGGGAGTTGGCATGGGTAGCGAGCCGGAGTCCCCAACTTGTTGGGGGTGTGGCGTGGCATCCCCCAACAAGTTGGGGACTCCAACACCGTGACCCTGCGAAATCCCAAAGAGCCAAACTTATGAAATGCACCTCTAGAGCTTTGTAAACGTTGTGTTCGTCATGGAATGAGGTGAGAGAAGTGGCCTGGACAGAGTTGCTTCAACTCCTGAGCGGTTTCCTCAATTTGACCCTGGGCAACGTGGTTATGATGATAGTGGGGGGCATCCTCATCTATCTGGCCATTGCCAAAAAGTACGAGCCGACCTTGCTGCTGCCCATAGGCCTGGGGGCGATCATGGCTAATATCCCAGCCACCGGGATGACCGAAGAGGGCGGACTTTTCGCGGTGCTCTATGAAATGGGAATCGCCAACGAGCTTTTCCCCTTGCTGATCTTCATCGGCATCGGGGCGATGACTGATTTCGGCCCTCTCCTGGAGAACCCCGTCACTGTTCTCCTGGGAGCAGCGGCGCAGTTCGGCATCTTCGGCACGCTCCTGGCGGCCACGCTGATGGGCTTCGGTATCAAAGAGGCGGCTTCCATTGGGATCATCGGCTCGGCCGACGGGCCTACTTCCATTTATGTGTCGGCCAGGCTCGCCCCCCAGCTTCTGGGCCCCATCGCCGTGGCCGCTTATTCCTACATGTCGCTGGTGCCTATCATCCAGCCGCCCATCATGAAGCTCTTGACCACCAGGGAGGAGAGGCTCATCAAGATGCCCTATACCTCTCGGCCCGTCTCCAGGGTCACCCGTATCCTCTTTCCCATCGTCACCACCCTCATCTGCGGGTTGCTGGTGCCCATGTCCACCCCCCTCATCGGGATGCTGATGTTTGGCAACCTGATGCGGGAGAGCGGGGTCGTGGACAGGCTGTCCAAGGGGGCGGAGAACGAACTGGTGAACATCGTCACCATCTTGCTGGGAATAACTATTGGCTCGACGATGACAGCGGGAAGCTTCCTCAATGTGAGAACGATCATGATCGTGGTGATGGGGTTATTAGCCTTCAGCCTGGATACCGCCGCTGGCTTGTTGCTGGGCAAAATCCTATGCGTCCTATCCGGGAGGAGGATCAATCCCTTGATCGGGGCCTCTGGGATTTCGGCCTTCCCCATGTCGGCCCGCGTGGTCCAAAAGGTGGGCCACGAGGAGGATTTCACCAATTTCCTCTTGATGCACGCCATGGGCTCGAACACGGCTGGCCAGATCGCTTCCGTGATGGCTGGCGGACTGGTGCTGGCGTTGTTGGGGGGATGAGGGGTGCAGTTTTTTGACTTTTGACTACAATTGATATACAATTGACTACAATTCGTAGGCAGGAGGCATGATAGTGCTGGAGTTGCTTTTCTCTTCATCGGCGCGAGTCAAGATTCTGGCGCTCTTTCTGTTGAATCCGGAAAGCAGGTTCTATCAGAGGGAGATAGAGGGGCTGGCAGGCCTTCCCATCCGCGCTGTCCAGAGGGAGGTGAAGAAGCTGGAGGCCCTCGGACTTCTCCTGAGGACTGTTGATGGGAACAGGGTCTATTACCAGGTAGATCGAGGGTGCTTCCTCTTTCCCGAATTGAAAAGCATGATCCTCAAAACCGTTGGGCTGGGCTCATTGTTGCGCGAGAAGCTACAGGACGAGGACGGGATCAAAATTGCTTTCATCTATGGTTCATACGCTGCCGATCAAGAGACGACCACCAGCGACATTGACCTTTTTGTGATCGGGGAGCTCGCCAGTAAAGAGCTTCATGCCGCAGTGAAGGAGGCGGAAAAGGTCGCCCATCGAGAGATGAATTACACTTTGTTCAGCCTTGGGGAGTTTCGCCGGAGAGCACAGGCCGGCAATGGCTTCGTGCTGAATGTTTTGGAGGGACGGAAGGTTTTCTTGAAGGGGGATGAGATTGCCTTACAGTCGCTTGCTGCGCAAGGGGAGGATTCGTAAGCATCGCACCAATGTGCAGGAGATTGCCAGCCTGTTCGAGGTAGTGAAGCGGGACCTTGCCGATGCTTCTGTTCCCGAACTCTCCCCCGACCGGAGGTTTGCCACCGCCTACAACGCCGTGTTGCAGGCTGCCAAAGCCATCATGTATGGCGAAGGATATCGGACGAAAGGAAGTGGTCATCACTCGACCACTTTCGAGTTCCTCAGTATCGCCCTGGGGCCGGGCTTTGAGGCTCTTACCGATTACTTCGACCGTTGTCGCGTCAAGCGGAACGTCGCAGACTACGTTGGGGCGGGAAGTATCTCGGAAACCGAAGCCGAGGATCTTTTGGAGGAAGCCAGAACCTTTACCCAGACAGCGCAGGCTTGGATAGAAACGAACTATCCGAGCTTAGCGGGCTGGAAAGGGGAGCAACGATAACCAAGGGCACTCACGGCATGTTTGCTAAGTTCCGCTCCATTCTGTCCGTTAAATCCTGCCAGTCCGCTGTTCCCTCTCAAAAGCGCTTACACCTTGCTTTGCTGCTGCTCATCCTCCTGGTCGCGCTTTTTCTGCGGGTCTACAGGCTGGATGACATTCCCCCCGGTTTGCACTACGACGAGGCCGCCAATGCAATCCTGGCCTCCGACATCGCCAGGGGCGAGGCCCGCCCCCTGTTCATCGAAGCCTACACCGGCAAGGAAGTGCTCTTCTTCTACCTGGCTGGCGTCTCCATGCGCCTCCTCGGTGTTTCCGTCTTCTCCCTGCGCTTAACTTCGGCCTTGATCGGCACACTCACTGTGCTGATCACCTACCGATTGGCCAGGGAGATGTTCGCCAATCAGGGAGCCAGAGCCTCGCGCTGGCTGGCCCTCTTCAGCGCAACCCTGCTGGCTACTTCGTACTGGCACGTCACCCTGAGCAGGTACGGCTTCCGAGCCATCAGCCAACCCTTCCTGCAAGCCCTGACCTTGTGGTGCCTGTGGCGAGGGTTGCGGCGCGGTGTCCTGAGCCTGTCGAAGGGAGGGAGCACCGGCTGGCTGGCCCTGAGCGGGTTGTTCTTCGGGGCGACAGCTTACACCTACCTGGCCAGCAGGGTTTTCCCCGTGGTTTTGTTCCTCGTCTTCCTATCGCTGCTCGTTTTCGATAAGCGCAGCCCTTCGACAAGACTTCGGCGAGCTCAGTCGAGCCGCTCAGGACACCGCCTCAAACGACGACTCTCCCAAATCGCTGTGGTCGTTGTTCCTGCTGCAATCGTCTTCGCCCCGTTGGGTTTCTACTTCCTGACCCATCCTCAAGTCTTTTCCGTACGCATCGGCCAGTTGTCGCTCTTCAATCCCCAATTGAACCAGGGGGACGTACTGGGAACCTTCTGGCGGGCGTCCCGTCTGGCCATCGGCATGATCAGCATAAGTGGCGAACCTCTCTGGCGTTTCAACATACCCGGCAAGCCTGTCTTCAGTTGGCCCCTGTCGGTTTTTCTCCTGTTTGGTCTGGCTCTCAGCCTGAGCAAACTGCTGCGCGGCAGGGATGGGCTGGAGCGAACAACCCACTTTCTCCTGCTCATCTGGCTGCCCGTAATGCTCCTCCCCAGCATCCTGGCTGTGAAAGAGGTGCCGAGCGCACTGCGTTCCGTGGGCCTCATTCCCCTGCTTTTTCTATTGCCCGCTCGGGGCTTGTGGACAGCCGTTTGCTGGTTAGCGGAGGTGATCCCATCCGCGGCCTCAAGGCCCTTTGAGATTTCGCGGGGATACGGTGTTGGACCCCCCAACTCGTTGGGGATGCAGCGCGACAAAACCCAACAAGACTTCGGCGAGCTCAGTCGAGCCGTTGGGGACTCCGGCCTGTTATTCACGCCAACTCCCAAAGACCCAGTCTCAAAAGCTACCCTGCCCGTTGTCGCACTGATCCTCCTGTTGAGCCTCGCCGGCATCGCCACCTTCCGAGACTATTTTGGCCTGTGGGCCAAAGCCGCGCCAGTCTACTACGACAACGATGGCGACCTGGTGGACGCGGCCAGGTATCTCAATCAACTGGATACCGGACTCAAAACTCAAAACTCAAAACTCAAAACTCCAAGCTCAGTTGACCAGGAGATTTTTGTTTCGTCCATACATTATCGCCACCCCACCCTGGCCTTCCTGGCCCGCTCTTATGATAGGATCAAGTGGCTGGTGGGTGGGGAGACCGTGGTCTTCCCCGAAGGGACGGATAAGAGCGTCCTCTACGTTTTCCCGCACTCGGCCAGGTTCGACGAGAATCTACTAGAGGAGTTCTTCCCATCAGGCGCTTTGGTCAACGAGACCCTGGGACCTGACGGCCAGCCTGCCTTCACCGCCTACCTGTTCCAACCGGATCAACTGCCCGAAATCTTACCTCAAAACCCCACGTCCGTCAACCTCGGCAACACCCTGGAATTCCTGGGCTACGACGTATTTGACGTTTCACGTTTCACGTTTTACTGGCGCATCCTGCAACCCTCCGACCGCGACGACTACAGCATCTTCGTCCACCTCCTCGATCAGTGGGGCTTCAGGTGGGGGGAGGCAGGTTTTTTCGATTACCCTTCCGCTCAGTGGAGTCCAGGCGACGTGGTCGTCAACAGGAAAGAGATTGACGTGGAGCCAGGGGCGCCGCCGGGGGAATACGAGTTGCTGGTGGGCGTTTATTCGCCCTCCCTGGACAGCCGCCTGCCCAGGGAGGACGAAGAGGGCAAGGTCGTCGGCACCACCATCTCCCTGGGGCCCGTGATCTTGAGCAAGCCCCAAAAGCCGCCCGTGGTTGAGTCGCTGGCTATCCAGAATCTACGGCAAGAGGACTTGGGTGGCAGGATCACTTTTCTGGGCTACGATAGGGCTGGTAACGCAGTTCGGTCGGGGGAGAGCATCTACCTGACTCTCTATTGGCAAGCCCAGCGGGATTTGGACGAAGATTACAGTGTGGTCATCGGGCTGCGAGGAGAGGGTGGCCCTTCGGCAAGCCCTTCGACAGGCTCAGGACGCAGCTCAGGACGAGGCGACCCCGTTCGCTACGCTCAGGGCATGGTTTGGCCCCTGTGGGCCGACCGCCCGGTGCACGGCGCCTACCCCACCACCAACTGGACGGCCGGCGAGGTCATCAAGGATCGGTACGGTTTGACCATCGGCCAGGACGTACCGGCCGGTGATTATGAGTTGGAGGTTATGCTGCTCAATCGTATCACTTATGAGCCGCTGATCGCCAGCAGCGGCCTCCCCACCATTCCGTTGGGGCGATTGAGAGTCGAAGCCTGGGAGCGCCAGTTCACTATCCCCGCCATCCAGCACCCCCTGGAGGTGAACCTGGGGAACGAGGTTGAGCTTCTGGGCTATGACCTGGACCGCACCTCAGCGAAGCCTGGCGAGAGCCTGCACCTCACCCTCTACTGGCGGGCTTTGACAGCCATGGATGCCAGCTACACCGTCTTCACCCACCTCCTCGACGGCGAAAGCCGCGTCTGGGGTCAGAAGGACAACGTCCCTCAGGCTGGCGCTTACCCCACCACCCTCTGGGTCGAAGGGGAGGTTGTGGCTGACGAGTACGAGATCGTCGTCAAGCCCGACGCCCCGCCGGGGCAATACGTCATCGAGGTCGGGGTGTACCTCCCCCAGTCGGGTGCGCGCCTGCCGGTGTTGGACGAGTTGGGGCAGGTGCAGGGGGATAGGACACTGCTGGGGATGGTAGGGATTCAGCAGTGATCCATTCTTTGAGGTAGGAGATAATGAGAAAGCCATCGAAGCTTTTACGCGAGGCATTACCTGAGATTATTGGTGGCCTCGTCGTACTTGCTGTACAAGCCGTAATTAGCGAGCTGCGCGGTGGAGTCAGCATATGGAATCTTGTTTTTGTTGTAGTGGCTTGTCTATGGCTTGGCTGCGTCTATGTAATTCGTAAGAAAACGCCTCCGCTTGTTGAAGGTGGAGAAGGACAACCAGCCTTCCCCAGATGGCGACGTTTAGCTCTCAGGGGCTTTGTCGCTATCCCTTTGCTCACCGCTGTTACCCTGGGCAGTTGGTGGTACTACATCAATCAGCCACCCGACAAAGTAATCATTACGGTAGCCGAGATCGATGGCCCTGATCCCAAGAAATACCGTGTGACTGAGATCATCTTGAAGAATTTGAGAGATGCACTAGCCGATGAACCGAAGGCACAAGTGAAGTGTCTGGCACAAGCGATAACTGAAATTCAAGGAGGTGGAGAGGCAAGGCGGCAAGGCGCAAACCCGATAGGCACTCGGAACGATGCTACCCTTGCTATTTGGGGGTGGTATGGAGTTACAGAGGAAGCTGTGCAAGTGACTCTCTACTTCGAGATATTGCGAGAGCCACTGAAGCCTCAGCAGATCAGGGTGGAGCGAGGCCCTGTTGAGATAGCACAGCTAAATAGCTTTAAACTGCAAACCGAGCTTTCCACAGAGATGAGCTATCTCACCACCTTCACGGTGGGGATGGTGCACTACATCTCTGGACATTGGGAAAGAGCAAAACACAATTTTACTATAGCTTTAGCTCAGCCAAAAACCCCTCTGGAGACTCTCAGCCGGAGCATAGCTTATTTCTATCGCGGCAATACCAACAGTGCCCTTGGTGATCACCAGGCAGCCATTGCTGACTTCACCGAAGCTATCGAACAGAAGTTGTGCTGTTTAGCCGAAGCTTATAACAACCGTGGGGGTGTCTACTACTGTAAGGGCGAATACGACCTAGCCATCGCCGACTACAACAGGGCTATTGAGTTGAAGCCAGACTACACCAAGGCTTACAACAACCGCGGGAACGTCTACACCCAAAAGGGCGAATATGATCTGGCCATCGCCGACTACGACAAGGCCATCGAGCTGAAACCTGACGACGCCCAGGCCTACAACAGCCGGGGCGTTGCCCACTACTACAAGGGCGAGTACGACCTAGCCATCACCGACTACGACAGAGCCATTGAGCTGAAACCTGACGATGCCTGTGCCTACAACAACCGTGGGCTTGCCTACGACGACAAGGGCGAACACGAGTTAGCCATCACTGACTACGACAGAGCCATCGAGCTAAAGCCTGAGTACGCAGACGCCTACTACAACCGCGGGCTTGCCCACGCCCACAAGGGTGAATACGATCAGGCTATCACCGACTCCACCAAGGCCATTGAGTTGAAGCCTGACTACGCAGAGGCCTACACCAATCGCGGGAGTGCCTATGACTGCAAGGGCGAATACGACTTGGCCATTGCTGACTTCGACAGGGCCATTGAGCTGAAGCCTGACTTGGCCGAGGCCTACTGTGCCCGTGGGCTTGCATACGACAACAAGGGCGAATACGAATTGGCCATTGCCGACCACGGGAAGGCCATTAGACTGAACCCTGATTTTGCCCTTGCCTACTACAATCGCGGCACTGCCTACCTCCATAAGTGCGAATACGATGAAGCCATTGCTGACTTCAACAGGGCCATCGAGCTGAAGCCCGACGACGCCGACGCCTACTACAACCGGGGTTTTGCCCACAAGATGAAGGGTAAGAAGGATGAGGCCATCAGGGACTTTGAGCAGGTTTTGGAGTTGAGTGAGGACGAGCATTGGAGGGAAAAGGCGGAGAAGCAACTCAAGGAGTTGAGGGGGCAGTGATGAAAAAGGCCATCGTTGTGGTTGCTGTGGTCATAGTTCTGATCACGGCCTGGGTTGGATTCAACCCCATTGGCAGGTTCGGGTTCTGCCGCTTTGGGTTGCTGGTCTACAGCGCGGTCCCCTTTCCTGCCGTGGACCTCGTCATCCACGCCAATGGTTTGCCCGCGATAAGAGGGAGCAAGGCGCACTTTGTTGGCCTGGCTGAGATCGACGGACTGCTCAAGGAGAGGCCGGACGTGCTGATCATCGGCACCGGCTACGACAACCTGGTGCGGGTCGAGGAGCAAATGTTGGCCATGTCTGCCGTACAAATCCTACCTCTACCCACGCCCGAAGCCGTGAGGCGCTACAACGAGCTGAGGGGCGAGGGGAAAAGGGTGGCCGCGATCATCCACTCGACCTGCTGATCACGTTTTACAATGTTATCCGGCAGCATTTGCGCTGTCCGCGAGAATCTTACTGTCATTGCGAGGCGACGCTTTTCCGCCGAAGCAATCCCCAAGTAGCTACGTGGAGATTGCTTCGTCGCTCCGCTTCCTCGCAATGACACACACGAGAGTCTGGTTGCGGCTTGGCCGCGCTATGTTTTACGTTTCACGCTCGGAGAACCCATGCATACCTTACCTTTCAACGCTCTCTACTGGCTTCTAGCCCTATGCCCAATCGTCGTGGTGCTGATCCTGATGATCGGCTTCCGCTGGGGCGGATCTAAGGCCGGGCCTGTGGGCTGGCTCACGGCTGTCGTTGTGTCCCTGGCCTTTTTCGGCACTACACCCGGCCTGCTGGCCTATTCCCAGCTCAAGGGGCTGCTGCTCACCTTCTACGTCCTGTACATCATCTGGATGGCACTGGTGCTCTACAACGTGGTAAACGAAGCGGGCGCCATTACCGTCATAGGCCATGCCATCTCCCGCCTCACCGGCGACAGGGTGATGCAACTGCTGATCCTGAGCTGGGTGTTCAGCGCCTTCCTGCAAGGGGTGGCTGGATTCGGCGTCCCCATCGCGGTGGTGGCTCCTCTGCTCATCGGCCTGGGCTTCGAGCCAGTGACCGCTGTAGTGGCTACGGCCATTGGCCATTCCTGGTCGGTGACTTTCGGCGACATCGCCTCGTCCTTCCAGGCCCTTATCGCGGCCACTGGGCTCGGCGGCCCGGAGTTAGCCCCCTGGTCGGCGCTCTTCCTGGGCCTGGCCTGTTTCGGCTGCGGCCTGGCTGCCGCCCATGCTCACGATGGTCTCAAAGGTCTTCGGCACGGCTTGCCAGCTATCCTGATCGTTGGCTCCCTGATGAGCGGAACTCAATATCTACTGGCCACCAACGGTCTCTGGAATCTGGCTGGCTTCGTGGCGGGCCTGGTTGGCCTGCTGGCAGGAGCAGTGGTGGCTCGCTTGCCCCTCTATCGTGCCCCCCCTCAGTCCCCCCCAACCCTTCGCCCCCGCTCAGGGCAGGCTTTGGGGGGGAAGTTCCGCTCCGCTTCAGCAACGTCTACGGCGGCTGGTGACGAGGGTCGCTTGAGCTTGCCCCTGGCCCTGGCACCCTATCTGCTCCTCATCGTGCTGGTCACGGCGGCGGAGCTTTACGGCCCCCTTCACGAGTTTCTCAACAGCGTGGTGATCAGGATTCGGTTTCCAGAGCTCCGCACAGCCTACGGCTGGATAACAGAAGCAGGAACAGGGCGAACCATCAGCATCTTCGGTCACGCTGGGGCTTTGCTGGCTTACACCTCTGTCATCGGCTACTTCCTCTATCGGCGCAGCGGGCACTACTGTGCAGAAATCCTGCGAAGGATCGCGGCCAACACTTTGAGGAGCGCTGTGCCTTCCAGCATCGGCATCGCCTCCCTGGTGGGCATGGCCCTGGTCATGGATCACAGCGGCATGACCTATTTTCTAGCTCAAGGTATCAGCCAAAGCGTGGGGACTGCCTTCCCCTTCTTCTCACCCCTCATCGGGGTGTTGGGCGCGTTCATGACCGGCTCCAACACCAATTCCAACGTCATCTTCGCCCCCTTGCAGAAGCAGGCCGCCGAGCTAATCGGGATCAGCGTTTTCATCATCCTTGCTGCTCAGACGACGGGTGGCTCTCTGGGGTCCATGCTGGCCCCGGCCAAGATCATCGTGGGCTGCAGCACCGCCGGGCTGGCCGGACGCGAGGGGGAGGTTCTCAAGAGGACGCTTCTACCCGGCCTTTTGATCGCCGCTTGCGTCGGGGTGGTGGCCTGGCTGGTCATCTATCTGATGTGATGCGTGAAGTGTGATTTCACGTTTCACGCATCACGAATCAAAGAACAAAGGAGCTATCAATGAACACCCAGGACATCCTGAAAAAGCACGAGCAGTACATTTTCCCCAGCATGATCACTTACTACGAGGAGCCGCTACCCTTTGCACGTGGGGAGGCCCAGTACCTCTACAGCGTGGACGGCAAGAGGTATCTGGACTTCTTCGGCGGCATCCTGGTCGTCAGTGTGGGGCACTGCCACCCAAAGGTCACGGAACGGGTCTGCGATCAAATGCGCACTCTTCAGCACACCTCCACCCTCTACCCCCACGCCAACATGGTGAATCTGGCCGAAAAGCTGGCTCAGATCGCGCCAGGGAAGCTGCAGAAGAGCTTCTTCACCAACAGCGGCACGGAGGCCAACGAGACGGCCATCATGTTGGCCAAGACTTACACCGATGCCCAGGAAGTCATCGCCCTGCGCCACGGCTACAGCGGACGCTCGGCCCTGAGCATGGCGCTGACCGGGCACGCCAATTGGCGCATCGGCGGCACCCAGATCCTGGGCATCAAGCACGCCCACAATGGCTATTGCTACCGCTGCCCCTTCAACCGCGAGTACCCCAACTGCGATCTGGAGTGCGCCTACGACGTCGAAGAGCTGATCCAGACCACGACCTCCGGCCGGGTGGCGGCCTTCATTGCCGAGCCTATCCAGGGCGTGGGCGGTTTCATCACTCCGCCGCCTGAATATTTCCCCATCGTGGTGGACATCGTGCGCCAATACGGTGGAATCTTCATTGACGATGAGGTGCAGACGGGCCTGGGGCGGACGGGGGAGAAATGGTTCGGCATCGAGCACTGGGGCGTGGAGCCGGACATCATCACCTGCGCCAAGGGGATAGCCAACGGTGCGCCGATGGGGGCTACCGTCGCCACGGCCGAGGTCGCCGATAGCTTCGAGGGGCTGACCATCTCCACTTTCGGCGGAAACCCTGTTTGTTGTGCCGCCGCTCTGGCCACGATAGAGGTGATCGAGGAGGAGAACCTGGCCAGCAATGCCCAGGTGGTGGGTGGTTACCTGCGGGAGAGGTTGGAGGAGCTGAAGGAAAAATACCCGCTGGTCGGCGATGTGCGGGGGATGGGCCTGATGCAGGGCGTGGAGCTGGTCCGCGAGCAGAAGGAGCCGGCTCGCCAAGAGATCCTCCAGGTGTTCGAAGCCACCAGGCGGCGGGGCCTGCTCATCGGCAAGGGTGGGCTGTACGGCAACGTCATCCGCATCGCTCCGCCGCTCAACATCGCCAAGGCAGACGTGGATGAGGCAGTTCGTATTCTCGACGAGGCGTTTGCGGAAGTGACGATCTGATGAGGTAACGAGGTAGCGAGTGAATGAGGCACCGGGTCAAAGAAGCCCTCGTTAACTCGGTGCCTCTTTCACTCGTTACTCATCACCTCATTGCCCCATTACTTCCTCGTAGATGTCCTCGCCTGTTTGCTCGGTGATCCAACTCACGGCCAGGCGAAGGTCTTTCTTGAAACCTTTCTCTAACGAAATGCCCGTGGCCTCCCTGACCAGGTGGATGGCCTTGGCGGCGTAGGCGATGATGTAGCGCGGCTCCAGGCGGCTTAAGTCCTCGAAGAAGAAGCCGCAGCTAGTGTACATGGCTTGGCGGTAGTATTGGGCCTCCAGCAAGGTCAACCCCCGTTTTGCTTGTTCCTCAGTAAGCTTTCTGCCGGCCTGCTGAGCCAGGAATGCTTTCCCCCCTATTTCCCCTAGCACCACTCGGATGTAACCATTCCGCAGCCGCCAGGGATCAGCCCCTCACCTCTCGACATCGTCTTGATAGAGCGCGTCCATCTCCTGGGCCAGTCGGTCCAGCGCTTCGCGCAGATGACGCTTCCATTCGCTATCGCCCTGCGTGCAGGTGCATCCCTCCCGCCAACGGGCCATCCCGTGCCCGCAGCTCCACGAGGTGTCATCCACGATTTCAACCTCGGCCACAGGTGGGTGCTGCTGCAAATGGCGGGCCAGGAAGGTCACCTCGTAGCTTGCCTTTGGGGCTTCCTGGTATAGCAAATCGTGCAGGAAACGCTCCCCTCCCCGATGGTGGTGGCCAAAGGTTTCGCCATCGGCAGCTATCAGGCACAGCCCCTCGCCGCCTGACAAGCAGTTCTCAGCAAAGTCCCTGGCACTATTGCTCAAGTCTGAGTTAAAAGCCAGGTGGTTGGATAGAGCTTCATCTCTGAAGAAGACGGCTATTCCATTTCGGTTGTGGCCACGCGACGGCCGCACCCGGTAGGGTCCGGCGCCGTAGAGCTGGCTCTGCGTCTGGTGGGGGGAGAGGATGGTGAAGGCGATGTCCTGGCTGGCCAATACCTCCAGGGTTGCCTGATCCACGGCCATCTCCGGCAGCCACATCCCCAGGGGCCGGTGGCCGAAGCGGTGGCGGAAGTCGGCCACGCCCCATAAGATTTGGGTTTCTTTGTCGCGTCGAGTGGCCAGGGGGAGAATGGTGTGGTTGTAGGCCTGGGCGAGGGCGTTGCCTACGCCGTGGGCCGCCCTGTTGCCAGGCCAAACGGAGTTTTGCACGTCGGCCTCGACGATGCGCTGGTAGGTGGGTGGATCGTGGCCCTCCAGCCAGGCTGCCAGAGTGGGGCCGAGGTTGAAGCTCAATACCTGGAAGTTACCTAGCTCCGCGTTGGGCCGGTAGCACTCGGCGTTGATCTTCTCGTTGAAGTTAGCGAAAGGGTTGGCTCCCTTTTCGGGGGAAATGACTCCGGTGAAGGGGGCCTCTCGAGGGGGCTGGTAGAAGTGTCCGTGAATGCAAAAACTCTTCATTAGTTCAGAACTGACTGGGGTTTGGATAAGAATGCGCACAATTGTGCACTTTTGGGATGCATAGGGTTCAAGAAACCTGGTTCCCTGTTCCCTACTGGATTTCGGACCTCAACACGCCCACAAGATCAAGCCGGGCTCGTAGGGATTGCTCAGGTCCTCGTGATGGGGGAGTATCCGCAGGGCGTAGCCGTAGCGGCCACTGGTGCGAGCGGGAATGGAACCAACGAAGGTGTGGTTCCCATCCCCATTGGACTCCAGCCATTTCATGGCCATAGCTTCCCCCGTTGAGACTTCCCCTTTTGTATCGAGGGGGCCATAATAGAGCTGCACCGTCACGTCATTGGGCTCAAGAGCACCCAGATACACCTGAACTCGCACCTGTAGCTCAGCGCCTACTTTGAGCCTGGCTGGCACCTCCGCCTTCACGTTATCCATCCGGATCTCGGACCAGTGTTCGTGGAGATGGGACTTCCACTGCGCCAGGGCCTTCGCCCGAGTCATCTCGTTTTCGGTCAGGCGCTTGTACCGCTGGGCCGCAGGCAGGTAGAGATGCTCGGTGTACTCGCGAAGCATACGGTTGGTGTTGAAGACTGGACAGATGGCTCTCATGGCGGCCTTCATCTGGGCGATCCATTTGTGCGGAAGCCAGTTGGAATTGCGATCGTAAAACAGCGGCACGATCTCTTTCTCCAGGATTCCATAGATGGCCCTGGATTCGATATCGTTCTGATAATTGAGATCTTCGTACAACTCGCCTCTGCTGATGGTCCAGCCGGTGTCAGGCTGATAAGCTTCATCCCACCAGCCATCGAGGGTACTCATGTTGATGACGCCGTTGGCGGTGGCCTTCATCCCGCTGGTGCCGCTGGCCTCCTGGAGTCGAAGAGGAGTGTTGAGCCAGACATCTGCCCCCTGAACCAGATAGCGGGCAATGGACGTATCATAATCCTCAATGAAGACTATCCGTCGCCGAAACTCCTCCTGGCGGGCGAAATGGACGACCTGCTGGATCAGCTCCTTGCCTGGATTGTCCTGGGGATGCGCCTTTCCTGCAAAGATGATCTGAACGGGGCGAGCTTCGTCGTTCAGGATGCTGGCCAGCCGGTCCGGATCGCGCAGGATCAGGTTGGCGCGCTTGTAGGTGGCGAAGCGGCGGGCAAAACCGATGGTCAGAGCCTCGGGGTCCAGCACTTCGCCTGCCCTCTCTATCTCGGACGGGGGGGCTCCTCGCTTCTTGAGTTGCTCACTCAGCCGTCGCCGGACCACAGCCACCAGGCGCTCCCGCCGCCTCTCGTGGGTGCGCCAAAGCTCCTCGTCGGGGATCTCGTCCACCCGATCCCAGATGGTTCGGTCTGCCGGGTGTGCCGACCAGCGGGGTCCCAGGTAGCGGTCGTAAAGTCCAGCCATGTCCAGGGAGATCCAGGAGGGGACATGGATACCGTTGGTGACCGAGGTGATGGGCACCTCGTCCTCAGGCACCCCCGGCCAGATCCCCCGCCACATTCTGCGCGAGACCTGGCCGTGCAACTGGCTCACCCCGTTGGTGTGGGCCGCCAGGCGTAGGGCGAGGACGGCCATGCTGAAGAGCTCTCGATTGTCCGCCGGATTCTCGCGTCCTAAGGCCAGGAACTCCTGCTGTGATAGGCCAAACAATCTGTAGTAAGGAGAGAAGTACTTGTCCATGAGTTGAGGCGGAAACCTATCAATCCCCGCCGGGACGGGAGTGTGGGTGGTGAAAACGTTGCCGGCCGAAGCGGCCTCCCTGGCCTCCATGAAAGAGAGCCCCTGCTCCTCCATGAGGATGCGGATCCGCTCCAGGGCCAGGAATGCGGAGTGGCCCTCGTTCATGTGGCAGATGGTGGGGTGAATCCCCAGGCTCCCCAGGGCGCGGATGCCGCCGATGCCCAGCATGATTTCCTGTTGGATACGCATCTCCAGATCCCCGCCATATAGCTCGTCGGTGATGTCTTGATCCTGAGGATTATTGGCTGGGATGTTGGTATCCAGCAAGAAGAGAGGCACCCGCCCGACCTGAGCGCGCCACACCTGGGCAGTGACCTGGCGACCAGGGTAATCAACCTGGACTGTCAGCGGTGCTCCGTCCTCCCGCTGCTCCAGGTATATTGGCATGTTGTAAAAATCGTTCTGCGGGTACAGCTCCTGTTGCCACCCATCTGCATTCAGATACTGACGGAAGTACCCCTCCTGATAGAGGAGTCCCACTCCCACCAGGGGCAGGCCCAGGTCGCTGGCCGATTTGAGGTGATCGCCAGCCAGGATCCCCATGCCTCCGGCGTAGATGGGCATGCAGTCAGTGAGCCCGAACTCGGCTGAGAAGTAGGCGATGTACAGCTCTCCAGGTGCGCCGTGGGCTTTTGCATACCAGGTGTTTTGGCTCTTCACGTAGCGGTCGGACCGTTGAGCGATCCGCTCCAAATGGGCCAGGAACCCGTCATCCTCGGCTGCCTCCTCCAGCCGTTCCTGCTTGATGGTCCCCAGCATCAGTACAGGGTTATGGCCGGACTCCTCCCAGAGATCGCGGTCCAGCCGGCGGAAGAGATCAATAGCCTCCAGGTTCCAGCACCACCAGAGGTTGTAGGCCAGGTCTCGGAGGTGTTCCAGCCTGGTCGGCAGAGAGGGGACGACGGTAAAGGTGCAGATGGGTTGCATAGTTTCTTACCTCTAATGTGATGTAGTGGTGCGGACACTCGCTCTTAGCGCAGCCACGCTTTCGGCCACCAATGCTTGGTCATTATATATGCTCGATCCGGCTATCAGCACCGTCGCCCCGGCGCTCACTACCAGCGGCGCGGTGGTCGTGTCTATCCCGCCGTCCACGGCAATGGGTGTGTCCATCCCGCGCTCATCCAGCGTGCGGCGCAGGCGGCGAATCTTGTCCAGTTGGCTGTGGAGGAACGGCTGCCCGCCCCAGCCGGGGTTGACCGTCATCACCTGGATCAGGTCGGCCAGGTCCAGCACCTCCTCCAGAACGCTCAGGGGCGTGCCAGGGTTGAGCGCCACGCCCGCCTCAATATTGAGCTCATGGATGCGCTGCAGCACGCGGTGAAGATGGGGGCAGGTTTCCTGATGCACGATCAGGCGGTCTGCCCCGGCGTTCGCAAACGCTGCCAGGTGTCGCTCCGGCTCGACGATCATCAGGTGGACGTCCAGCGGCAGGCTTACCAGCGGACGCAACGCCCGCACCACGCCCGGCCCGAAGGTGATGTCGGGCACAAAGCTCCCGTCCATCACGTCCACCTGAATGGCGTCAACCCCGGCGGCTTCGACCTCGCGAGCCTGCTCGCCCAGCCGCGCAAAATCCGCAGATAAGACAGAGGCTTCAATAGTGATCAATATGGCCTCCTGCAAGAACTTGTGCCTTTAAGTAGATTGCGTCAAGCGTGAAACGTCAAACGTGAGGGATGATTGACGTTTCACGTTTGACGTTTGAGGTGGCAGACTCCCTCCACACTTGCCACGATGACATCCGTCGCCAGCCCCAGGAACAACCCGTGCCCCACGATGCCGGCACGCTCGCTGAGCCGGGCTGCCAGTTGAGCTGGCTGTGCGATTGGGCCGAAGTTGCAGTCCAGGATCAGGTTGCCCTGGTCGGTTGTGAACGGCGTGCCGTCGCTGCTCAGGCGCAAGACGGGTTGCGCGCCCAGCGATTCCAGATAGGCGGACTGCGAGCGCCAGCCAAAGGGAACGACCTCCACCGGCACCGGCCCGCGGGCGCCCAGCGCGGGTGAGAGCTTGGATTCGTCCACCACGATGATCTCGCGGCGGCTGGCCTGGGCGATGATCTTCTCGCGCAGGAGCGCGCCGCCGCCACCCTTGATCAGGTTCAGGTGAGGATCCACCTCGTCCGCGCCGTCAATCGTGACATCCACGACGGGATGCTCGTCCAGGGTGGTCAGCGGGATGCCCAGCCGCCGCGCATCTTCTTCGACCTGGCGTGAGCAAGGCACGCCGAAGATGTTATGTAGTTGCCCCTCGCGCAGAAGTTGGGCGAGGCGGCGCACGGCGAACATGGCCGTGCTGCCGTGACCCAGACCCACCACCATCCCCGATTCGACGAATTCAACCGCGCGCTCGGCGGCCTGTTGCTTGGGTTTCAAGCTTGTCTACTCCTCAGTGACATCACTGATTATCTGGCCCCAGTCTACCGCCTCGAAATCCGTTGTATCTACGGTCACAACTCGCCTCATGAACAGCCCATCGTCGCCTGCCACGCCCGCAACAGCTCGGCCACGCTCCAGGCCTGGGCGATGCAGCCACGCGGCGCGAAGGGCGGGTCTCCGTCGAAGATCTCGCTGACGCTGCCCAGACCGTGATCGGCCAGGTGGTGGATGAGCGGCTGCAGGAAGGAGCGCGCCAGCTCACGGTCGCCGTAGACGCGCAGGTGGGCGCTGACGAAGGGGCCGATCAGCCAGCCCCAGACAGTGCCCTGGTGATAGGCGGCATCGCGCCGGCGCTGGTCGCCGCTGTAGTGGCCGATGTAGGCCGCGTCATCGGGCGCCAGACTGCGCAGCCCGTGGGAGGTGAGCAGGTGGCGGGCGCAGGCGTTCACCACGCCGCGTTGCTGCTGGCTGGTCAACGGGCTGTGGGGCAGGGAGACAGCGAACAGTTGATTGGGGCGCAGGGCCGGGTCATTGCCCTCCGGCCCGTCGAGTAGATCATAGCAGTAGCCGGTCGTTTCGTTCCAAAAGCGAGCGAATCCGACGCGTGCCTGCTCCGCCAGGGTTTCGTAGCCGTCGGCCGACTCGCCCAGAAGGCGTGCGAAGTCGGCCATGTTGCGCAGGGCGTTGTACCACAGGGCGTTGATCTCCACCGGCTTGCCGATGCGCGGTGTGACCACCCAATCGCCCACCCTGGCGTCCATCCAGGTGAGTTGCACGCCCGGCTCTCCGGCGTAGAGCAGGCCGTCGGCGGGGTCCACGTGGATGTTGTAGCGCGTGCCGCGTTGGTGCCATTCGATGATTTCCTGCAGTAATGGGAAGAGGTCGCGCAACAGCGTGTCGTCGCTGGCCGTGTCCTGAGCCTGTCGAAGGGTGGCGGCGTGATAGGCGCGGAGGGCCTCAAAGTACCAGAGGGTGGCGTCCACGGTGTTGTACTCGGGCGTCTCACCCTTGTCCGGAAAACGATTGGGCAGCATGCCCTGGTCCACGAAATGGGCAAAGGTGCGGAGAATTCGCGCGGCCGCGTCGTAACGACGGCTGACCAGCGTCAGGCCCGGCAGACTGATCATGGTGTCGCGGGCCCAGTCGCCAAACCAGGGGTAGCCGGCGATGACCGAACGGCCACCTGTCCTGAGCTTGTCCTGAGCTAGGCCGAAGGGCTCAGTCGAAGGATCGGTGCCGTTGGGCAGGGTACGGCGCACGACGAACTGGTCGGCGGCCAGCACCAGGTGTTGCACCCAGGCGGGCGCGTCGGCGTGGCCGCTCTGCGTCAAGAGCCGCTGTTCGTGTGCTTGCCGTTCGGCGTAGGCCAATGCACCATCCAGGCTCGGTGTCGTCTCAGTGCTGGCAACGATGGTGAGCGACTCGCCAGGATGCAACACGGCACGAAAGTGGCCGGCGTAGAGGTTGTCGTCCAGGGCGTCCAGCCCGCGATGTTTCTCGATGCTCAGGAAGTAGCCCTGGTACCATTCGTGCTGTGGCGCCACCTCGGCGTGGTCGCTCAATAAGTAGAAGGGCACCGCCTCGTCGAAAGCCGTCACCTGCAGGCCGTTTGCCACCGGTTCAATGCACATCTGCCAGTCACCAGCATAGGTATTGCCGTGATGGGTCCGATAGTTGACGACGGCTTTGACGCTCAGGGCCAGCGGCGCGATGGCTCGGTGCAGGTCGTAGCGAATGTAGGTCGTGTTGAAGCCCTGCTGCATCCAGACTCGCTTTTCCAACAACGCATCGGCACAGGCGAAGGTCCACACCGGCGTCGTGCCCTCCAGGTGGAAACGCTCCAGATGATGGAAGCCGATCGGTTCTACTCCAACCCATTCTCTGCCTCGCTCATGGCGGAGAGTTGAGGTGGGAACAGCCCAGCGATTGGTGAACAACGGATAGGTGTGGCCGTCGTAGGTGGCCGTCTCGTCCAGCCTGGTGAGCAGGAGGGTGCGCCCCAGCGGCGGCTGGAGGGCAGCGACCAGCAGACCGTGGTAGCGGCGGGTGAGCAGGCCGGCCACGGTTCCCGACGCATAGCCGCCGATGCCGTTGGTCACCAGCCACTCCCGCCCGTCCACCAATGCCAGGTCGCCACACACCTCACGTCCGAAATCAATCATGTGATAAGTCATCTGCATCACCTTCGGTGGGTATTCCCGCTCGCCCATACGTTTCCGCGAGCTCGGCTAATCGGGCAATGTGGCCATCGTTGAGTGCGTTGGCAGGCAAACGCCAGGTCCAGTTTCCCGCTGCCTGGCTGGGCATGTTCATACGGGCCTCGCTGGCCAGACTGAGCACATCCTGCACGGGAAATATCGCCAGCGCCGCAACGGATGAGGCCGCCAACCGCATCAGCGCCCACGCGATATCGTCTGGCGTGTAGCCCAGGTAGCGCGTACAGAAAGCCTGCTCAGGCTCAGGCGCGGACGCAAACCACCCGCGAGTGGTGTCGTTATCGTGACTGCCGGTATAGACCACGCAATTGGGTTCGTAGTTGTGTGGAAGGTACGGGTTGGTAGCATCGTCGCCAAAGGCAAACTGGAGGATCTTCATCCCTGGGAATCCAAACCCGTCCCGCAGCGCTTCCACCTCGGGGGTGATCACACCCAGGTCCTCCGCGATGATGGGCACGCCACGCCCTGAGCCTGCCGAAGGGTCACCCAGCGCGCTGAAGAGGGCTTCGAAGAAGGCCGCGCCCGGCCCTTTCACCCAGCGTCCATTGACCGCCGTCTCTTCGCCCGCCGGCACCTCCCAGTATGCTTCGAAGCCCCGGAAGTGATCAAAGCGCACCATGTCAACCTGGTGCAGCGCGATGCGCACTCGCTCGATCCACCATTGGTAGCCCTGGTCAGCCATCGCATCCCAGCGGTAAAGGGGATTGCCCCACAACTGCCCCGTCGGGCTGAAGTAATCGGGTGGCACGCCCGCCACCACCGTTGGATACCCATCTTCGTCGAGGGGAAACAGGTCCTGGTGCGCCCAGACGTCCGCGCTGTCGTAAGAGACATAGATGGGGATGTCGCCAAAGATCAGGACCCTGTGTTCGTTGGCATAGCGCTTCAACTCGCCCCACTGCTTGAAAAACTGGTACTGCATGAACTTATGAGCCATAATGGCAGGTGTTAGCCGCTCACCCCACGTGGCCAAGGCGGTCGGTTCGCGCTGCCGTAGCTCACGCGGCCACGTGTCCCAGGCCTTTCCGCCGAAGTGCTCTTTCAGCGCCATGAAGAAGGCGTAATCGTGCAGCCAGATGCCGTCGTGTTCGGCGCAAAAGGCGTTGAAAGCAGCCACCTCGGCCGGATCGGCCTGGGTCGCAAACTGTTGATATGCTCCCAGCAGGAGCGGCTTCTTCCAGGTTATCACTGGGCCGAAGTCAACCCGCTCCTGGGGGAAGACAGGCGCCTCCTTTAGGGCCTCGTGCGGGACATAGCCCTCGTGGGCCAGGCGGGCCAGGTCAATAAGCAGCGGATTGCCAGCGAAGGCCGAAAACGTCTGATAGGGCGAGTCCCCGTAGCCCGTAGGGCCTAGCGGCAAGACCTGCCAGACCGTCTGCTGGGCCGACGTGAGGGTATCCACCCAGCGGTAAGCCGTTTCGTTGATCTCGCCTATGCCAAAGCGTCCCGGTAACGACGTTGGATGTAGCAATAAACCAGCGGAACGTTCCAGTTGCACGGCATCTTCCTCGTCTGGGATGAGTAACGGGTGAACGGGTAGCGAGTCAACGAGGGATGTGTAGAGTCACTCGTTACCTCATTGACTTGTCAACTCGTTGACTCCTCAACTGAGCTCCAAAGCCTTGTGATACAATTCTACATACTTCCGAGCCGAGTCTTGCCACGAGAAGTCCGCCCTCATTCCTCGCTCCATCAGGGTTCGCCAGGTGTCTTTGCGGCGATAGGTCTCCACGGCCCGCTTCACAGCAGCCAGGAGTGCCTCTTCGCTGTAGTCTGAGAAGGCGAAGCCACTGCCCTGGCCTGTGGCTGGGTCATAGTCTTGCACCGTGTCGGCCAGGCCGCCAGTGCTGCGCACGATGGGCACGCTGCCGTAGCGCATGGCGATGAGCTGCCCCAGGCCGCAAGGCTCGAAGCGCGAGGGCATGAGAAAGGCGTCGCTGCCGGCGTAGATGCGCCGCGCCAGAGCACCGTCGAACTTAAGGAAGACCGCAGCCTGGCCCTGATACTTCTTGGCCACGTTAGTGAAAATCCTGTGGTAACGCTCCTCGCCCGTGCCCAGTAGGACGAATTGAAGATCCATCTCCATCAGTTGCTCGCTGGCTTCGGCCAGAATATCGAAGCCCTTCTGGTCGGCCAGGCGCGAGATCATGCCAACCAGCAAGACGTCAGGGTCCGGAGGGAGTCCCGCTTCCCGCTGCAGGGCCAGCTTGTTCTCGATTCGCCCCTCCTCTTTTCCCCCCAACCCTTCGGCCTTGCTCAGGGCAGGCTTTGGGGGGGAGGAGGGGGGGGCGATGTCGTAGTTGACGGAGATGTCTGGGTCGGTGGCCGGGTTCCAGACCTCGTAGTCCAGGCCATTGAGGATGCCGAACAGACGATCCTGACGCCGGGCCAAAATGGGGTGCAGCCTCTCTCCGTATTCAGGGGTGAGGATCTCCTGGGCATATCTCTCGCTCACCGCGTTGATGACGTCGGCGAACAGGATGCCCCGGGCCATCAAGACGACTACCTGGCTCAGACCATCTCCCCCCGTTCCCCCCAACTTTGGGGGGCCAGGGGGATGGGGTATGAGGCCGTAATCGGCCAAGCCGGCGAACTCCAGAAGCTGGGGGCCGAAGATGCCCTGGTACGCCAGGTTGTGGATGGTGAACACGGTCGCTGTGTTGGTGAAAAAGGGATCGTCTTTGTAGATCGTCTCCAGCCAATTGGGGATGATGCCGGTGTGCCAATCGTTGCAGTGGATGACGTCCGGCTGCCAGTCGAGCTTTTGGAGCATCTCCAGGGCGGCTCGGCAGAAGAAGACGAATCGCTCCCCGTCGTCATCGTAGCCGTAGACCTCCCGGCGGGCGAAGTATTTGTCGTTGCCAACCAGGTAGGCGGGCACCCCCTCGACGACGCTCTCGAAGATAGAGGCCAACTCGTGATCGGAGCCAGTGGGCACGGGCAGCGAATCCAAAACCTTGGTCAGCCCGAACCTGGCCTCGTTAATCAGTCCGTATTTAGGCAGCGCCAGTCTGGCGTCGTGCCCCAACTGCCGCAGGGCCCTGGGAAGCGATCCGGCCACATCGGCCAGCCCCCCCACCTTGGCGAAAGGCACCGCTTCGGCAGAAACAAGCAGTATCTTCAGTGATTTGTTCATCGTTTCCCTTCGCTGAGATTTGCTCTCACATTATACACCAGATTCGTGAAGTTGGGAAGAGGCTGTCAAAACCACCGCCATGGCCGTAGAGAGGAGACGGGTGTCGGCTGTGTCGGCGCGGGAATTGATGATGATGGGCACTTTGGCCCCCACCACCAGCCCGGCCATACGGCCACCCGCCAGGTATTGAATGGCCTTAGCGGCGGTGTTACCCGCCACCACCC